>JAHFAC010000156.1:1550-5280 GCA_023250755.1 Bacteriovoracaceae bacterium
ATCCAAGAAGGGCAAACCACTGCGACCGGACAAGTGATTTGAGAAAAAACCGATCTCAACGCGCTGATGACTCAAGCATTGGAGCGTTCGGATTATCACCGCAAGCAGAAAAGATTTGCGCATGAAAATGTGACCAGCCCGATCAAAAAAGGCATTGGACTTGCCTCGTTCATGCATGGCTCCGGGTTTACCGGCTCAGGTGAAAAAATTTTAGCTTCAGTCGTTGGGGTCGAGGCAACCTCTGGGGGACTGGTGCGAATCCTCGCTGCTAGTACTGAAATCGGCCAGGGGACGAATACTATTTTTTCGCAAATCGCAGCCGACACCCTCCATTTGGATTATGATTCCATCGAAGTTGCTCAACCTGACACTTCACAGGTTCCCAACAGCGGTCCCACGGTAGCTTCGCGCACCTGTATGATCGTTGGTAAATTGGTCGAGTCTGCTTGCATTAGCTTGAAGCAAACGTTGATCAGTGCAGGACTTTTAAAAGAAAATTATTCGCCGACTGAATTTAGGAAAGCCTGCAGCGACTATCATCAAAAATTTGGGCCTCTCAAACTTTTTAGCAAGTATCAGCAACCCCCACAAATTGGATGGGATGACGTGAAATATCAGGGTGACGCCTACGGAGCTTACGCCTGGGCCGTTTACATAGCAGAAGTCAGTGTCGATACTCGAACCTGTGAAGTTCAGGTCAAGGATTTTGTAGCACTTCAAGAAGTGGGCAAAGTGATCCATCCCATTCTCGCTGCTGGCCAAATCGAAGGGGGCGTAGCCCAGGGCATCGGCTATGCACTGTATGAAAACGTAGTCTGGAAAGACGGCCGAATGGCCAATGGCCAGATGACCAATTACATCATGCCCACCGCTGCAGACGTACCTCTGATTCGGGTCTTTTTTGAGGAAGTCCCCTATGCGTATGGACCGGCTGGAGCCAAAGGGATCGGAGAACTCCCGATGGATGGCCCTGCTCCCGCTATTTTGAGTGCCGTTGAAAATGCCCTGGGAATCACGGGACTCAATCAAATTCCACTCCTGCCCGAAAACTTAATGCTCAGACACAGGAGTTCTAGATGAGTGGACACACTGTAAGAATAGAATTGACGGTCAATGGCCAGCAACGAGAAGCTCAAGTGCACCCCATGACACGGCTCCTCGATGTTCTCCGAGAGAATCTTCGCCTCACCGGGACAAAAGAAGGCTGCGGCGAAGGGGAATGCGGTGCCTGTTCCATTTTCATCAACGGAGAGTTAGTCAATAGCTGCCTCGTCCCTGCGATTCAAGTACAAGGAGCTGTGATCCAAACCATTGAAGGGGTGAGCTCATCTAAGAAATACGGCAGTAAACTTCACGGAGTCCAAGAAGCCTTTTTAGGATGGGGTGGCGCTCAATGCGGGATCTGCACTCCAGGAATGATCATGGCCGCGGTCCACTTGATTGAAAATACACTGGACCCCACCACGATCACCGAAAATCAAATCCGTACAGCCTTGGCCGGGAATCTGTGTCGCTGCACTGGATATACGAAGATATTTGAAGCGGTTCAAAAGGCCTGTCACTTACCCGGGAGCAAAGCATGAGGGCTTACCTCCCCAGTTACGAAATGATCGTGCCTCAATCCTTGTCTGATGCCCTGGCGCTTCTCAAGACTGAGCCTGGGGTTTGGCAACCTTTCGCCGGCGGAACGGATCTCATGGTCCTGTTTGAGTCAGGAAAACTCTCTCACCGAAAGTTCATCAATATTTGGGGGCTTTCAGAACTCCAAGGCATCCAAGAAAATGAAACTCACATTGAATTTGGCGCGCTCACGACCTACGCCCAGTTTGAAAAAAACGCACTGCTTTGCCAAGAATTCCCAATTCTCCATCAATCCTCGCTTGAAACGGGGGCCATTGCGATCCAAAATCGCGGAACTTTCGGAGGCAATATTGCCAACGCATCACCTGCAGCCGACTCCTCTCCGGGACTCTTAGTATACGATGCAGAGATTGAACTCATCTCGTCAGAGGGATCTCGATTAGTGAAATACTGCGATTTTCATCTGGGATACAAAAAAACGATACTCTTGCCTCATGAACTGATTCGGAGCATTCGACTTAAGCGACACCAGAACACCCATCATTATTTTAGGAAAGTCGGGACTCGTAAGGCCCAGGCCATCTCTAAGGTCTGTTTTGCAGGGTTGGCTCTCCAAAATCCAGGGCAAACTCCTGAATGCAAAATCGCGCTGGGCAGCGTGGGCCCCATTCCCAGCCGTTGCAAAAAAACAGAAAAACTATTGAGTCAGTCTTTTCCTAAAATAGCTAAAGAGAAGAGGGACTGGATCCACGCAGCCTGCTCGGAGCTCACTCAAGAAATCAGCCCCATCACCGATCTGCGATCTACACAGGACTACCGCCTGCAAGTGAGCTTAAATCTGCTCACTGATTTTTTAGACACTTTAAAACCTTCTGCTTAAGGAATTTATGTGGAATTGGATTCACCAGCTTGAGCAGTTTCGAATCCAGGTCCAGCCCTTGGTTTTAGTGACGATCACTCAATGCACGGGATCGACCCCACGCAAGACCGGGACAAAAATGATTGTCCTACCGGATGGAAAAATTCACGGCACCATCGGTGGCGGGCACTTAGAGCAGCTTGCGATTCAAGATGCCATGATCTGCATTCAAAAAAATGAATCCAAAACTCTCCGCTATCCACTGGGAGCAAAGACTGGCCAATGCTGTGGCGGAACGGTTGAACTCTTATTTGAAGTCCTCAATTGCGGACCCCGGCTTTATCTCTTTGGCGCGGGCCATGTGGGCCAAGCCCTTTGCCGAACCCTGGTTGGCACTCCTTTTTCTATTTTTCTAATCGATGAGCGAAAAGAATGGCTCATGTCCGAACAAATCCCCAGTGAGGTGATTCGATGCCCTGGCGATTGGGAGGTATTCATTGACGAGGCCCTCTGGAATGAAAAAAACGCTTTTGTCGCCGTGATGACCCATCGTCATGATCTAGATCAAGAGATTATTTCAAAAATTATTTCAAAATCAGCCCAAAAAAAAGTGGCTTTTATCGGTTTGATCGGGAGCGAGTCGAAGTGGGCCAGGTTTCAACAACGTCTGCGAGCTCGCGGATTTTCTGAAGAAGACTTGGCTCAAGTCCATTGCCCCATTGGACTTTCAACCGGTGGCAGCGCTCCCCAAGAGATTGCCGTCAGTATTTCAGCCCAGCTTTTAAAAATTTACTATGAGCAAACCACCAACAAAAACACCACTCGATTCCTACCCCCTCATTCTCCTATCTGGAGGAAAATCCTCCCGGATGGGGATACCGAAGGGATTACTCCGGTGGAATCGACAAACCCTACTTGAACACCAGCTCCGAACTTTTTCTGAGTATGGGGGCAGCTCAACTGTCGTGGTGCTGGGCTTTGATGCAGAGGACTACCTTAAAGCCCTCCCCAGCCTAAGAAATTGCCTAAATAATTGGAATTCTCTACGAGTACTGATCAATCCCATTCCCGAGAAAGGACCCTTTTCTTCTCTGCAAGTGGGGGCAAAGGAATTACTCAAAAAAGAAATAGCATGTGGAGCCTTTGTCTTACCCGTTGATGTCCCCTGCCCTTCAAAAGAAGTCTGGCACCTCTTGGCACTTTCGCTTCATGGAAAAGCTGAGGCCTGCCAGCCCGTTTGGGAGGGACGGGGGGGGCACCCGGTTTTACTTTCTCGTGTTTTTTTGGAAA
>JAHFAC010000157.1:0-2333 GCA_023250755.1 Bacteriovoracaceae bacterium
GTACTCCTGGAGATGTCGCTTGAGAAAATCCATTCGCGCAGTAAGCGGAGCCTTATTGCCTCCCAATGCCTCGTCGATGTCAAAATGGGAGCGCTTGTCCAAATGGGGTAAGAGATGGTGCCTGAGCCAGAGTTCCACTGGTCGCTGAGTGTAAGGTGTAAAGATGCTTTTCCTCGCGTGCTCGCGCATCCATTTTACTGCAGGGACTGTGCAATGGGCCGGAAGAGGGCACACCACTCGCGTGCAAGTGATGCAAGGAGGAAGCTCAAGAGGGACATTGACTCCAATTCGGTTGGCTTTGGGCTCGATTTCGCGAATCGTTTCGAGTAGCGCTTCGTCTCCTGTTTCTGGATTGGCTTCAGCATGTGATTTGTGGTTTTTCCCAGAAATTCGGTCGTAAATATCGAGCAAAAATATCTTTTGCTCTTTGGGGTAATGTTCAAGCACGGCTAGGGCAGTCTTCTGGTTTTTTGCGCCAGCGAGTTCTAGGCCAAGATAGCGGCGAGGGGTCAGGGGCGAGGGTTGTTTTTTTCTTTTTGCAGAGCTCTCTTTAGAAGAGGGGTTGGTTGCCAGCATCAAGACATGACCTGGACTTCGAGTCCTTGTAAGGAGACGTGGATGGGGAGAGGTTTGATTCCCAGTTCAGAGACTTGGATTTGAATGTTTTTTTTGAGTTCAGGATCTGCATCCGGAATGAAAAAGAAAAAACAGCCTCCTCCGCCTGCGCCACAGATTTTTCCGGATGAAATTCCAAGTCTCTTTGCCGCTGTAAAAGCCGCCTCGATTTCTGGAGTTGTAATCCCCGGAGCGAGATTTTTTCGGGTTTGCCATTCTTCTTGGATAGAAAGGGCGGCTTCATTCCAGTCTTCTTTCTGGAAGGCAGAAACTAATTTGAACGAGGCAGCTGAAATTTTGTCAAAGCGCTCACGCACTTCGTCCTTGCGATCAATGAAGGATTTAAAAAGTGCCCAATTATTAATGCCTGAGTTTCTGGATTGGCCTGAATAAAAAAGCAAGAGTCGATGATCGAGTTCAAGAAGGGTTTTTTTAGAAAAAGGATGTCGATCGTTTTGTGATATCCCCCATTGCAGGCTTTGGAGTCCGCCAAAAGTCGCGCCGTAATAGTCTTGAAGACCTGCGGGAACTTGAATGACAGTTGTTTCGATATCGCGAGCAATTGAGATGAGCTCCTCAGGCTTTTCTTTTCCCCCTGCCCACTGAGACAAGGCGCCGGCAAGGGCGATAGTGAGACTTGAGGATCCCCCTATCCCTGCTCCAGCCGGACTTTGAGCACGGGTGGAGATCCGAAGATCTCTAGAACTCACCCAGGTCCCGGCCTGCTTCTTTTTAAGTAAAAAATAGCGAAGCAATTTGTAATGGAGTTCGAGCGAAGGCGGCACTGAGTGGGGTTTTGCGACTTCCTGCCAGGTCAGTGAAAGTTCGATACTCTGGTCTTCAGCCCTCAAAATGACTGAATCGCTCCCAACACTTTTGCATTCCTCGATTTCAGCTTCTGCATAGAGATCGATAGCGACGTTGACGGTGGTGGGTTGGTTGACAAAAAGATAAATAGGCCAGATGTCGAGGGTTCCACCGGCGAGATCGATGCGAGTCGGGGCGCGCGAGCGGATTTTGAGCGAGTTAGTGCCCATGTTCCAAATAGCCGATGTAAGGGAGTTCTCGATGCTTACCGGCAAAATCGATCCCATATCCAACGGCGAATTCGTTACCAATCTTGAAGCCGAGATAGTCGATATCGATGTCAGTTTTGAGACAGTCAGGCTTCATGAGGAGTGAGCAAGTTTTGAGCGAAGCGGGCTTGCGTGTTTTGAGTGAGCTTGTGATGTAGGAGAGGGTGAGTCCTGAGTCCACAATATCCTCAAAAATGATCACGTGTTTTTTCTCAAGGGGTTCGTGGATATCGAGGGTGATTTTAACTTCACCCGATGAGACCATCTTATTTCCATAACTCGAGACGCCTAAAAATTCGCAGACCAGCGGCAAATCGATTTGACGAATGATGTCTGAAAAGAAAATAAAGCTTCCTTTAAGGATGCAAATGGCAGTGACCTCTTTGCCTTTGTAGTCATGGTTAATCTCTTGTGCCAGTTCTGCAACCCTGCTTTGAAGTTTCACTTCGGGAATGAGGACTTTCGGTAATTTTGAGCTTTTTTCATTAGACATAGGCATTGTTCATGACCTCCCCGAGCCCCCCACCCCCTGGGACAATGTAGTGTTTGCTGTTCAGGCCCCGTTCCTGCTCCCAATGGGTGCCTGGGAGCGTTTTCAGTACTTCGGTAGAGGACAGGCCCCGATCCAGACGAATAGCATAC
>JAHFAC010000157.1:2343-5272 GCA_023250755.1 Bacteriovoracaceae bacterium
TTTTTTGAGATATTCGGGCGTAACGATGCAGTGAAGGGCGATGTATTTGCGGGCCTTTCCGCATTTTTTGTAAAGATCAAGTGCCTGAGCGAGAGTACCCCCGGTTGCCCCCATAGGATCCGGAAAAAGTACGATGGCATCGTCGACTGTTCCACCGATCTTATGGCCAGAGACCCGGCTTCCGGTGACTTTTTCTTGTTCATCCGTGGTCCTGCCGATGCTGATGTGGTCTTGGCGGACTTTTTGCGGGTTCATGAAATAGTTGAGGAGATTATAAGAAATATGTGAAGGCAATGTTCCAGCTCGAGCGAGATTTACCGAAACGACCGGAACCTCAGGATCCAAAACAGGCCCTTGAAAAACAGCCTCTGGGTGAGACTGGGCCATTCGGGTTCGGATGGCCACCTGGCGAGTCGGGAATTCATGATTCACCACGATTTTGATCAATGAGGAATAAAGCGTTGTTACTAGCTCATTAATCAGAGGTTGAGCCGTGTCTTCGGCGCAGAGCCTTGCCAAATGGGAGAGTAAGAATGGGTTAGACAGGATGTGGACCTGTGGCCCGTAACGATGCTCGATCTCCGAAAGACGGTACTCAATTTGACTGAATTGCTGGTCTTGAGTTGGCAGAGTGTCGCCCATTTTATGCGCTTTCTCCTGTATGCCCAGTCTCTAGACTCGTTTGGTGAAATGACGATCGTGGCAGGTGAGACATCCTTATTTCTGATTCAAAAGGCTCATGACAGAAACGGCAACGGGCCTCATACATTTCTTTTGCTCCCACAGCAATGCGAGGAGCTTCGGGGCCCATTGGGCCGGTCACTCGCTGGGTCCGTGTGGCAGGACTTCCACAGACGACACAGACTGCTGAAAGTTTGGTTACTTGCTCAGCAACTGCAAGTAATTTCGGCATTGGACCAAAAGGTTGACCTCGAAAATCCATGTCTAAGCCAGCGACGATGACACGAATGCCGCGATAGGCCAATTTTTGAGCTACTTCTACGACGGTATCGTCAAAGAACTGCGCTTCATCAATCCCAACGACTCGAGTGTTGTCATCCACCTGACTTAAGATATCCATTGCCTTTTCGATCGCGCGAGAGGGGACACGGCTTGAATCATGGCTTTGGACATGATCAGTGCTATAGCGATTATCGATTGCAGGTTTGAAAACTTGGACCTTCTGACGGCCAATCTGAGCACGTTTGAGGCGTCTCAAGAGTTCCTCAGTTTTGCCACTAAACATACTTCCACAAATGACTTCGATGAACCCAGGTAACGTTTTATGAAACATTCTTTCTCATTAGCGCACCCTCTTATTTTTTGGAATAGAGGAGGAATTCCGCTTCGCGAATTAGGTGACTCAGCTGAGTGCCCTTATCCGAAGACCGGCATCCATGGCTATTCTGGAGGTTTTTACCGAGACGAAGGTGAATCGAAAAAGGAGTGCGACACGGAGCATAACTTACAGGTTCCCGGTTTCTGGGTGAGGTATTGGTTTCAGACAAGAGCCCTTGAGCTTTTTGTAAAAACTCTCCATAGCGATTGGGGTCAATTGTATTTTCTTTAATTAGTCGTTCGTCTATGAAATTCCGGCCCTGGATATTCCCCAGCTTTGACTCCGCTTTAAATCGATAGTGGTTATCACCTAGGATGTAGGTGATCTCAATGGAGCTATCTAAAATTTTTTCTTGAGTGAGGACAGCGGGCGCATTTTTTGGCTCAGCGCTGATAGGCTGTGTCTTTGACTGTATTTGTGGAGGATGACTGGCACATCCTTCCATGAACACGAGTAACATGAGGAGGAGGCTTTTATTCTGATTCAACATAGCATTCTCCTTTTTTTTGTAATTCGGGTGAACAGGGGGATGGTCTCCAACTGAAATCACAGTAGCGAATGGATTCGTCTTGAGGCTGACAGCCGAGCAGCTCTTGTATGAGAGGATGGTGACCGAAAATCCTGTCGATTCGAATTTGCGGGGCAGGATGGACCGAAAGATCCGTTTCGCTCAGAACCTCATCTTGGTCGCATAGGTCACGAACTGAGTTGGCAATCGATTCAATAAGGTGAGCGTGGGCGTAATGACTTGCCGAGCGAGAGAGGGCTTCGCTGGTGATTTGCACTGCGATCCAGTCAGCAAAGGTTTCAGAAAGTTGATCATTTTCACCGCATTCTTTGCGATTTTTTCGTGCTTGAATGAGCCCTTGCTCAAGAAAACAGGCTGACAGCCGATCAAACGCAGGAAGTGAAAAATGGATGCTTCGCAATTCACACGGATCGATGGCATGGGCGAGTTCATGAGCTAGCGTAAAAACGCGATTGTACCAAGATTTTACGGCGAATAAGTAAGCGCCACCCACTCTTAATCGCCTTACATTATTATTTAATCGTTCGTAATAGACGTCATTTTTGGTAAAAAGATCAGGCTCGTCTGCGTAGACGGAGGCAGGGGGAGGCAACTCAAGGTGAGTCCGCCGGATCCGTCGCTCGAGTTTTTGTTTTTCAATCGAAGAAAATAGAGTCTCAGGCTGTCGATCAATGAATTTAAGCAGCGCAGAGCTGACCCAGTGAAAGGCGGCTTCTAAACGCTCTCGGCTCTCTGGGGTGTAAATGCGCTTTACTAGCTCGTCGTCGACCTGGTCAATTGACCAGTCGGGATGTCCTCGGATGATTTCTTCATAAATTCTCAGTGCCTCGATTTCTCCATTGATGTCTTGCCTGACAAACCCGGTGGGATCTTGAGCCTCACTTTTTTTTTGGCAAATCAAGGGATAGAGTTTTTCACAGGGATTGTTGCTCAGTCGGGTCTCAGTCGTTCCAGCAGGTGAGCGAATCTCAACCTCTGAGGAACGCTCAGGACTGAGATCGACTCGGTGTTTAAAATGGCGTGTATAGTGAAAAGCTCCGAGTGCAACTAGGGTGAGGCCT
>JAHFAC010000004.1:0-8305 GCA_023250755.1 Bacteriovoracaceae bacterium
GGACCTTTTTTAATTGAACGAGACACGATTCACTCTCCTCGATTATTTCCGTCGCGCGACGATAAAGGCATCCGTCCGCTTATTATTCCGCGTCTTATAACCCTTAGTCGGCACACCCCACGGAGTTCTTGGGTGACCACCGCCTGAACTTTTTCCTTCACCACCGCCATGGGGATGATCAATCGGGTTCATCGAAACACCTCGGTTTGTCGGACGAATCCCCAACCAACGGCTGCGCCCAGCCTTGCCAATCGCAATGTTTTCATGGTCAGTGTTTGAAAGTTGCCCTATCGAAGCCTTGCAGCGGTTATGCAACAAACGCATTTCACCACTGGGCATCTTCACTTGACAGTATTCACCTTCTTTGGCCATGAGTTGAGCATAATTGCCCGCTGAACGAGCTAATTTTCCACCCTGACCGGGAATCACTTCAATATTATGAATCAAAGTACCAACAGGAATCGCCAAAAGAGAAAGGTTATTTCCGGGCTTAATGTCAGCGCCCTCACTTGCAAGAACAGGATCTCCCACATTCAAATTCAAAGGAGCTAAAATGTAACGCTTTTCGCCATCTGCATAATTTAAAAGGGCGATGTAGGCAGAACGGTTGGGATCATACTCGAGGGATGCAACCTTTGCCGGAATTTCAAGCTTATCTCGCATGAAATCAATGACACGATACATTCTCTTGTGGCCACCACCAATGTGGCGAACTGTCATTTTACCAAATACGTTTCTTCCACCCGATTTTCTGAGCGGGGCAATTAATTTACTTGGTTTGGAAGGCTGCTCTTTTTTGGGAGTCAACCCCGAGAAATCCGCAACATTTTTAAATCGCTGACCTGGGGTTTTCGGTTTAAAGGATTTAATAGGCATAATTCTCTCTTCTCCTCACCACATCACTCGATCCCAAGAGCTTGAAATCTTGGCTCACTTTGCTCCTTGAAAAAATTCAATCTTCTGGCCCGGCGCCAATGTGACTATCGCTTTTTTCCAATTCGCATTTTTTACTTCAAATCGCCCAACACGTTTGACCTTACCGTGAACAACAGAAGTCCGAACTTGCTTCACCTTGACATTGAATAAATTTTGAACAGCATCCCGAATCTCATGCTTGTTCGCCTGTGTTGAAACCTCAAATACATACTTGCCCGCCAACTCCGCAAGCGCTGTACTCTTTTCGCTAATCACTGGACGACGAATCACTTCGTAAACAGTACGCATTTTCTATTCCTCTCCCTTGGACCCTTTGGGGGCCAGACGCGCCTGAATCGCCTCAACAGCTCTCTTGGTAAAGACCAACCAAGGATAGCGAATGATATCGTAAACATTGAGCCCTTCCGTGCGCAGCACTTTAATTTTTGGAATATTTCGGCACGAAAGCTCTAAATTTCGATTGATGTCATCAACTATGAGCGCTTCTTCAAGTTCAAACCTTTTTTTAATCAACTCATTGAAAGGTTTAGTCTTGATTGAATCCAACTTGAACTCATCAACAACCAGCATGCGACTCGCCTTAAAGCGATCCGAAAGCGCTGAACGAAGAGCACCACGAACCATCTCCTTGGGAGTGGCCTGCTCATAGGAACGCGGAATTGGACCAAAGGTCTGTCCACCACCGGGATGAAGCGGGGAACGAGTGGATCCCTGCCTCGCATTACCCGTGCCCTTTTGACGAAATGGTTTCCTACCACCGCCGCGGACTTCAGATTTAGTCTTAGTCTTAGCCGTACCCTGTCTTCTTCCCGCTAGTTGGGCTTTGATTACTTGATGAACCAGAGGAACGTTCACTTTAACGGCAAAAATGTCATCTCGGAGTTCCAATGTTCCTATTTTTTTCTTATCCTGATTGATTACATCGATAGTCGGCATAACTTAATCCCAATATCCTTCAGGTGTTTTTCACCGTACGACAAACCGTGACCACACCACTACGTGGACCCGGTACACTCCCATGAACCAATAAAAGTTGGTTTTCGAGATCGACCCGAACCACTCGCACGCCTTGAACCGTGACGTTTTCGTAGCCCATGTGGCCAGCCATTTTTTTATTTTTAAAACATTTTCCAGGATCAGCACGATTCCCAATAGAGCCCAATTGACGGTGAGAAAGAGAAGCGCCGTGGGATTTATATCCACCGGCCATATGATAGCGTTTTACGCCTCCCTGAAAACCTTTTCCTTTACTTCGCGCAGAGATATCGACCCGGTCTCCCGCTTTAAGAAATTCTGCAGAAAGCACACGTCCTGCTGTCAAACCATCTAACTTTTCAGAATCCTTCAATCGAAACTCTTGATAATGATAAAATCCAGTGGCACCCACCGCTTTGGCAGCACCCTGTTCGGGTTTTGTAGCTCTCTTAGCTTTTTTCTCAATAAACCCCACCTGAATGGCCTGATAACCATTCTTAGCCTGAGTCTTCACTTGGGTGATAATGGCTTGTGGCTTAAGATCAATCACTGTCACGGCAAGGGACTCTCCGTCTTCAGTAAAAACTTGAGTCATCCCCGCCTTCACTCCAAGAATACCGCCGAGCCCTTGGCTCAATGCAACCCTCTCGCGTACTCCCGCATTAATCTCTGGCGTACTTGCAGGAGTTACTTCTGTTTCAGCTTTTTCTTCCATAGTGCTCTCCAAAGCTGTCTAATCTTCTAAACTTTCTTTCAAACCTTCGTCACAGCATCACCGGGATGCCACTCATTGAGCCGCCGGATGCTTTCATGCGCTGGTTACGGGCTCACCGACTTTCTCGTTGAGCCAGCTCAATCAGCTGTGCAACAAGCAGTATCGATTTACCTTTTCTTTCAGGCCTGATCACTCAGTCCTAAAAACTGAGTCTCAACATTTGTTGGGCAAAACGTTAAGACTTGATCTCCACGTCCACACCTGCTGATAAATCGAGCTTCATCAGCGAATCGACTGTCTGCTGTGTCGGTTCGAGGATATCCAAAAGCCGTTTATGAGTCCTTACTTCGAACTGTTCACGGGACTTTTTATCTATATGAGGAGATCTCAGAACGCAATATTTATTAATTACTGTAGGCAAAGGAATCGGGCCTCTTACTGAAGCTCCCGTTCTCTTAGCCGTGTTCACGATCTCCCAAACCGACTGATCCAAAACTCGATGATCAAATGCTTTTAACTTGATCCGAATCTTATGTTCTGTCGCCATATTTTCACATCTCCTTGAAATTACTGAGAAGTTCCCTCACTCTCGAGATGTGTCGAGAATCAGCAATCTTTCTCAGATTCGTCTAAAGTTACAGAAGCATGATCGTATAGCGAGATTAAGTGCGAAGCGCAAGCATGAAGTATCACTCTCCTACTGTAATTACTCCAGCCCTGGCTTTGATCTCCTGGGCAAGATTAGGCGGAACAGGGGCGTAGTGTGAAAATTCCATGGTATAAGTGGCACGGCCCTGTGAAGCGGATCTAAGCGCAGTGGAGTAACCGAACATTGTTGCAAGCGGTGCTTCAGCCTTAATCACCTGCATCCCATGACGGGCTGTCATATTCATAATTTTTCCACGCCGGCTATTGAGATCACCGATGATGTTGCCCATATAGTCTTCGGGGCAAATAATTTCGCAAGACATGATGGGCTCGAGAATGAGCGGATTAGCACGTGCAGTGGCCTCCTTAAAGGCCATGGAACCAGCAATTTTATATGCAATCTCGCTCGAATCCACGTCATGAAACGAGCCGTCTTGTAAAATCACCTTAATATCGACCGCCGGATAGCCTGCTATGATTCCGCCTAACATCGCCTCGCGAATTCCCTTGTCCACCGCAGGGATAAACTCTTTCGGGATCGCTCCACCCGTGATGGTGTTTTCGAACTCATAACCTGAACCAGGCTCCATCGGCTCAAGCGTAACAATACAATGTCCATACTGACCACGTCCGCCAGACTGGCGAATAAATTTGCCCTCTCCCCGTGCAGAGCGTGAAATCGTCTCCTTGTAAGCTACCTGCGGCGCACCCACGTTTGCATCGACCTTAAATTCACGCTTCATCCTATCCACAATAATTTCGAGATGTAACTCACCCATCCCACTAATCAACGTCTGACCGGTCTCCTCGTTTGAGGTCACTCGAAAAGATGAGTCCTCCATCGCAAGTTTTTGAAGAGCCAGTGCGACCTTCTCCTGATCAGCCTTAGTTCTGGGCTCAATGGCGATGGAAATCACCGGTTCCGGAAATTCCATTTTTTCAAGTAAAATAGGCTGTTTTTCAATACAAAGAGTGTCTCCTGTAGTAGAGAATCTAAGACCTACGGCCGCTGCAATATCCCCGGCAAAAACCTCCTTAATATCTTCTCGCTTATTGGCATGCATTTGGAGCAAACGCCCCAGACGTTCTCGTTTACCCTTGGTTGAATTAAAAACCATCTCACCGGATTCAGCTTTACCCGAATAGACACGGAAATATGTGAGCTGTCCCACAAATGGATCATTCATGATCTTAAAAACAAGCGCTGCAAATGGCTCTTTTAAATCAGGCTTTCTTGCTAAGATTCGGGTCTCATTGGACGGATCATGCCCTTCAATCGCACCCACGTCCTCCGGTGAGGGGAGATAATCAACAATAGCATCTAAAAGCGGTTGAACTCCCTTATTTTTAAAACTAGCCCCACAAATAACCGGTGTCAAAGCCATGGCAAGGCATCCCTTACGAATGGCATTTCGAAGTTCATCTGCGTTGACCGGTTGACCATTTAAATATTTATCAAGAAGGGCTTCATCATACTCTGCGGCTCCTTCAACCAATTTTTCGCGGTATTCGGTAACTTGCTCTGAAAGCTCTTCTGGAATTCCTATTTTTTCGAAAGTCGCGCCAAGATCCTCAGAGTGCCAGACAATGGCCTTCATCTCGATCAAGTCCACAATTCCCTTGAATGAATCTTCCTTCCCCCAAGGCAATTGAAGCAGGATCGGATGCGCATGCAATTTTTCTTGAATTTGCTTAACCACTTCAAAAAAATCAGCACCCACACGATCCATCTTGTTGACAAATGCAATCCTCGGAACATGGTACTTATTGGCCTGACGCCACACCGTTTCAGACTGAGGTTCAACTCCCCCCACCGCACAAAAAACACCGACCGCGCCATCCAAAACCCGAAGTGAACGTTCTACTTCGATCGTAAAATCAACATGCCCTGGAGTATCGATGATGTTGATCCGGTGGCTTCTCCAAAAACAGGTCGTAGCAGCCGAGGTAATTGTAATTCCCCTCTCTTGCTCTTGTGGCATCCAATCCATAACGGTAGTGCCTTCATGGACTTCACCAATTTTGTGAGTTTTGCCTGTGTAATAAAGAATGCGCTCAGTGGTTGTCGTCTTACCCGCATCGATGTGCGCTATAATACCGATATTGCGAGTTACATCGAGTCTAGAGTCAGCCATACTGGGACACGGTATCCGATTCTTGGCTGTCGTTCTAGCCCGAAAAACAACGAATTGAAAATGGGTGATGACCTCTCACTCGCTGCTTACCAGCGATAGTGTGCAAACGCCTTGTTAGCTTCAGCCATTTTATGGACATCGTCGCGCTTTTTTACAGCGCCGCCACGACCATTAGATGCCTCAATCACTTCTCCCGCAAGACGCTCTGCCATAGAGTGTTCAGAGCGGGCCTTGGCTGAGTCAATCAACCAACGAGAAGCCAATGATTGACGACGGGCCGGCTTCACTTCTACAGGAACTTGATAAGTCGCACCGCCAACGCGACGGGACTTTACTTCTAAGATAGGCTTTACATTTTCAAGCGCCTTCTTAAAAAGCTTCAAACCGTCTTCGCCCGTCCTCTGCTGGACCACATCCAAACAACCGTACAGAATGGCTTCAGCTGTGGATTTTTTTCCACAACGAAGAATGCTGCTCACAAATTTTGCAATGACCACATCATTGAATTTCGGATCTGGGAGAATTTCACGCTTACGAATAAATTTTTTACGACCCATTTTCTAACCTCTTCGATTTAGATTTTGTTTCAAGTTTTATTTTGCTGCCGCCGCTGCGGGAGCGCTCGCTGCTGCGCCGCCACTTGCCGTGCGCTTTGCGCCATATTTTGAACGACTTTGCTTGCGATTCGCTACACCTTGAGCATCCAAAGTACCCCGAATGGTGTGATACCGCACGCCTGGAAGATCTTTTACTCGGCCTCCCCGAATGAGAACGATCGAGTGTTCTTGGAGATTGTGCCCAATTCCAGGAATGTAAGAAGTCACTTCGTAACCGTTGGTCAAACGCACACGGCAAACCTTGCGAAGCGCAGAGTTTGGTTTTTTCGGTGTCGTTGTATAAACGCGGGTGCAAACTCCTCGCTTTTGAGGGCAGCTTTGCAGCGCAGGAGACTTGGTCTTCCATAGCTTTCTCGCGCGACCGCGGCGAATCAGTTGATTAATCGTGGGCATGTTACTTCTGTTTCCTTTCTCCAAATGCTCAAAAATATCCTTAAGACTTTGCTATGCCATAGCACAGCTTAGACTGGGAAACCCCAAGAAAAACGAATAGGGGAGGCCGAAAATAGACGACGACCTCAATTGGGTCAAGAAATTAGTGCTTAATCGCGCCCGAAGAGCCGCGTCCGGACTCATCTCGAGCCAGCTCACCTAATTGAAAAGCAGCCAGTGGGACTCCATCGATTTTCTTGGTCAAGAAGCTGGATGGATCCTTTAACTCAAGCGCAATTCTCAGAACCTGGTCGGCATGCTCCACGGCGATGATCTTCATTCCTTCAGTCACTTCCTTAGGGATTTTTTTCAAATCGGGCACATTTCCCTTAGGAATTAAGACTGTTTTGATATTGCCGACTTTGGCGGCTAAGAGTTTTTCCTTCAAACCACCAATCGGGAGAACCCTCCCTCGAAGGGTAATCTCACCTGTCATGGCCACATCCCGCTTCACCGGAATCTTAGAAAGAGCGCTGGTAATCGCGGTCGCCATGGTAATCCCCGCTGAGGGACCGTCTTTTGGAACCGCTCCCTCGGGAACATGGAGATGGATATCAATGCTTTGATAAAACTCCTTCTCGTACCCCAGCTGCTCAGCTCGAGATCTAACATAACTCATCGCAGTCGCAGCAGATTCTTGCATTACCTCGCCTAGCTTACCGGTGATTTTAACTTGGCCTTTCCCGGGGACAACCGTTACCTCGATCTGAAGCAAATCACCACCCGCCTCGGTATAAGCCAAACCATTAGTCAAACCGATCTCATTTTGCTCTTCGACCTTATTCACGATGTACTTTGGAGGCCCGAGGTACTCTTCAAGATCCTCCGCTCGAACTCGAATCACTGGGAACTGGGACATCAAAGCCTGAGGCTCTACCTTGGTAAGCAAAGTGCCAGCCTTGAGTGTCTTTGACCTTCCCTTTGTTGCTCCTTCTGACTGAGGCGAACTCTTCTCTTCTGTCCGCCTTGCGACGATTTTTCTCGCTATTTTTCGACAAATCGTCGCAACAGCACGCTCCAGGCTTCTCACCCCTGCTTCACGTGTATAGTTCCGAATCAAACCATAAACCGTCTCATCAGCAATCTCAATATCCCCAGATTTCAATCCATGGGCCTCCATTTGTTTTTTGATGAGATATTTTTGAACAATATTGAACTTCTCAATCTCAGTGTAACCCGCGATCGTGATGATTTCCATTCGGTCAAGCAATGGTTTTGGAATCGTATGCAACGCATTGGCCGTCAAAACAAACATGACTTTGGAGAGATCGTAATCAACCTCTAAATAGTGGTCCCCAAACGACACATTTTGCTCTGGATCTAAAACCTCAAGAAGAGCGGAGGAGGGATCGCCTCGAAAATCCATGCTCATCTTATCGACTTCATCAAGCAAAAACACCGGATTGGAAGAGCCGGCTTTCTTTAAGGATTGGATCACTTTTCCTGGTAATGCGCCCACATAGGTTCTGCGGTGCCCCCGGATCTCGGCCTCATCCCTCACTCCCCCGAGCGAACAGCGAACAAATTTTTTATTCAAAGAACGAGCAATCGATTTGGCAAGAGAGGTCTTACCCACCCCGGGAGGTCCTGCGAAGCAGAGGATTTGGCCCTTCGAATTATCAGTTAACAAACGCACGGCTAAGTATTCCAAAATGCGCTCTTTTACTTCTTCAAGACCATAATGGTCTTCTTCAAGTACTTGCTCAGCTAGTTTGATGTCGTTTCGATCTTGAGTGTATTCGGCCCACGGAAGCGTGATCAGCCAGTCAATGTAATTGCGAATCACTGTCGCCTCGGCTGACATGGGCGACATCATTTTGAGCTTTTTAAGCTCGCGCGTGGCCTTT
>JAHFAC010000004.1:8315-18413 GCA_023250755.1 Bacteriovoracaceae bacterium
CTGCTTTTCAATAGCCTGGAGCTCAGCTTTAAACTCGTCTTTTTCACCAAGCTCTTTCTGAATCGCCTGCATTTGCTCGTTGAGGTAGTACTCTTTTTGAGAGCGCTCCATTTGCTTTTTAACCCGGGATCGAATCCGGCGCTCAACTTGAAGAATCTCGATCTCTCCTTGCATCAACTGAAGCAGCTTTTCGAGCCTTTTGGAAGGATCCGTTAGTTCAAGAATTTCTTGCTTGTCCTCTAACTTCAGATTCAAATGAGCGACAATTAAATCAGCCAGTCGAGAAGGGTCATCCAGGTTGCTCAAACTCATCAACATTTCAGGCGGAATACGCTTGTTGAGTTTCACGTAATTTTCAAAAGTGGCTTTAAGGGAGCGGATCAACGCCGCAAGTTCGACTGTATTCTCGATCATTTCTGGAACATCTTCGACCACGGCCTCGATCAAACGATCGTTTTCACTATATTCGACAATTCGAGCCCGTCTTTTTCCTTCGATAAGAACCTTTACTGTATTATCCGGCAGCCGAAGAATCTGAAGAATGGTTCCCAAAGTCCCCACTGAAAAAATATCTTTTTCACCTGGACTCACGGTAGTGGCCTGGCGTTGAGCAACAAGAAAAAGGTCCAATTTTCGATTCACGCACTCTTCTAGTGCATTGATGGATTTCTCTCGTCCAACGAAGAGGGGAACCACCATGTGTGGAAAAATAATGACATCTCGAAGCGGTAACAGGGGAACTCGCAAATTTACTGAAGACCTCCTGTCTTTAGATTCTTTTTGAGACTCTTTTTGAGACTCCTTTTGAGATTCTTTTGAAGCTTCCTTGCCTGATTCCTTGGGGTTGCTCATAGTCCCTCGATTCTTCTTCTCTTACTACACCATACCTGGGCTCGGAGTGCCAAGAGAGAAAAGGCGCCTATGGGCAAATTAGTCTATGGTTTTAACGTGTTATGTCATAGCGATCGGTCATTTACTTCTACTTCCCAAAACGCTCATAACTGAGGACCAACCCCTCAATTCGTTTAATCACAGCCTCAACCGTCTTGTCGAGTGAAGCTGAAAGTGCAAGTCCTGCCGCAAACTCGTGACCGCCCCCGCCCAGCTCCATCGCCACACGATTAATCACCACACGTCCTTTTGATTTGATCGAAACTCGAATCTGATTGTCATCCTCTTCGCGAAAAAAGCAAACTACTTCTGCATCTTTGAGCAGGAGAAGCAAATTCAAAAAAGATTGAGTATCATCAGCAGAAGCTTGGTGTTTCTTTCTGAGATCAAGAGGCATCTCAAGCCAAGCAATTTTTCCGGCAGCGGAAATTCGGACGTTTTGAAGCATGTTTCCGAGCAATTGAAGATGGGTCAGCTCTTTAGACGAGTAAATCGCCTGATAAACTTCTTCGGGATTCACGCCATGCTCAAGCGTCTCAGCCGCAATTTGATGGGCAAGCGCAGTGGTCCGTGAATATCGAAAACTATTAGTGTCAGTCATGACTGAAACGTAAAGCCCCAGTGCCACGTCTTTGTTCAACCTCGCAAGTCCGAGTTCTTGAAACACCTTGTAAAGCATTTCACCAATACTGCTTGAGGCAGGGTCGCTCATCAGAAGAGCGTGCGGAGGATAGGTGATTTCATGTCCACCCACGATTTCTGGGTGATGATCAAAAAATACGATTTTTTTTGCACGAAGTGAGAGCTCACTCCAAAGTTTTCCTAATCGCCGAGGGTCATTGGTGTCAATAATCACCCAAAGATCACACGTATCCCAAAGCTCGACCTCTCCTGGTCCCAGGAGAACAACACCCTTTGGATCCAAAAAACGATATCGTTTAGGTAATAAATCGGGATTGTAAACACGACATGCCTTGCGTGCCCGCTTCAGATAATGGAACAAAGCCGATTCAGCACCCAAGCCATCCCCGTCCGGAAGCGCGTGGGTCGAAATCAACACCCTCTTGGCCTGATCCAACAGTCCCTTGAACTTCAAGAATTCCTTGGACTTAGATAACTCAGGAATTTTTTCTTTAGTACTCAAGCTCAGCTCCTGACTTTCCGAAGCAAGGGGTAGAGGTCATCGCCTGGATGAAACCATCGCTTAAGGTCCTTGGAAAGAGCTTGGGAAAAACGGCTGAAAAATTTTCCACTCCCCAAAAAACCGACCCTCTTTACATCATCTTTGAACAGCATCTCCTTAATTTTCAGGATTCAGATGCGGACCGCAAGACATTTATTGGCAACATAGTGCTCGACTATCTGAGTCATCTGCGCCGAATGAATATCACAGTTCCGAAATCCCTGGAACAACCGATCATGGACGAGTTGGCTGAGCAAGTGAACACCATATTAGTAAAGAAGATTTACGGATGCTTCAACATTCAGGAATATCAAAAAACTCTTCCTCCTACTGTGCGGGCTACCGCACGGAAACGGGCAAAAGCGAAGTATAATAAGCTCAGCAGATAGATTTTCCTTTTTTACTCCAAACACTGGGTCACATTTCTCGCTATTTCCTATTTTTTTTCATCTTTTTTTTGACCTCTGCAATCATGAATCGAATAATCATCCCTGCGATATTGAGACGAGTCGCTTTCTCAATTCCCTCAAAACCAGGGCTGCTGTTCACCTCGATGACTGCAGGCCCCGAATGAGTTTGCATCAAATCAACGCCAGCAATTTGAAGACCATGAACTCGAGCAGCACGAATCGCAACACGCTCATAGGCAGGCGAGAGCTGGACTAATCTTCCCTCACCTCCTTGGTGGATATTTGACCGAAAATCCCCCTCTGCTGCAGTCCTCATCATCGCGGCAACGACACGATTTCCGATCACAAAGGCGCGATAATCCCGGCCTGCCCCCTCGGCAATAAACTGCTGAAGAATGACATCTTGATCTAAACCCCGAAGTGTCTCCAGCACTGAGCCCAGCGAAATCGGGGTATGCACCAGCATCACGCCTACACCTTGGGTCCCTTGGAGTGTTTTAAGAACCACAGGCATCCCTTTCACCGCTTGAACTGCTAAGCGTAGCCCCCGAGGACTTCGGGTCAATGCCGTAGCCGGAACCTGAAGCCCAGCCTGCGCGAGAAGCTGAAGGCTTCGCATCTTGTCGCGTGAGTCTGCAATCGCATGAGAAGGGTTGATCACAAACTGCCCAAGAGCCTCAAACTGTTTTACAACTGCAAGCCCATAGGCGGTAATCGATGCACCAATTCTGGGTAAAATCACATCATATCGAGGCACAAGTTGCGTTCCGACTAAAATCCGGCTTTGAGCACCATCTACGATGAGCTGACATTCTAGAGGATTGACAATATCGCACTTGGCTCGCGCCTTTCGGGCCTCCTGCAGGAGCCGGCGAATGCTGTGAAGACTTTTATTTCGGGAGAGAATCGCAATATGCATGGTTATAAGAGCAAAAAAAACGCTCTATGAGCGATCGCCTTTTAGTTTTGCAGCCATGCTTGCGCTCACGCGCCCCTTTCGATGAAGATGATCCTTGACGATTTCTTTGTGCTTGCGGAGTTGTTTTTCAATTTTATCCACAGCGAGGTCGATCGAGGCATAGAGATCTTGCGCTTGAGTTTCGCCAAAGTAATCCATTCGATTGCCCACCAAATGGCAATGAGCTACACAGGTTTGACGCTCTTTTGTGAAATTCCAAGTGACGGAAATCCGTCCTCGAAAATATTTTTTTAGTTTTTGTGATTTTTCTGTCGCGTACTCTTTGATTGAATTCGTTGGCTCTAGGTGCTTGAAGCTCATGTTTAAATTCATAAAAAGCTCCCTCCTCAAAGGACTTTCTTTCGCTTACCTGAAGACAAGATCCCCAGCATATCGCGATATTTTGCGACTGTGCGCCTGGCTATTTCAATGTTTTCGTTTCGAAGCAATTCAACTATTTTTTGATCAGACAGCGGATTCTTGGCATCTTCCTTACTCACCATCTGACGAATTTTTTCTTTCACTGCCTCACTAGCCAAAGCATCCCCTCCATCGGCTGAGTTAATGCTAGAATTGAAGAAATACTTCAGCTCAAAGATCCCCACCGGAGTATGGACATATTTATTTGTCGTCACCCGTGAGATCGTGGATTCATGCATGCCGATGTCATTGGCAACATCTTTGAGAATCATAGGTTTCAGGAGCTGAACCCCTTTTTCAAAGAAATCGCGTTGTCTCTTCACAATCGCGTCTGTCACTTTATAAATTGTTTTTTGCCGGTTATGAATCGAGCGGATCAGCCAAACCGCCGAACGGAGTTTATCCTGCACATACTCTTTAGTGACTGAATTTTGATCCTTTTTAGCCGATGCAAGAATAGTCTTGTAGTAAGGCGAAATGCGAAGTTTTGGCATTCCGTCCTCGTTCAGAACAATGACAAATTCATCAGCCACTTTGTACACGTAGATATCAGGCGTAATATAATGGGTATCATTCGCGTGAAAGGAGCGGCCCGGCTTAGGTTCAAACTCGAGGATGAGGCGTGTCGCTCGGATCACTTGATCAATCGGCACATCCAAAGCCCTCGCAATGGCCGGGTAGCTCTTACGTTCTAGATCGCTGAGGTGATTTTGAATAATTTTCTCAACCATGGGTTGGCGAGGAGTCATGAAATAAGCCTGAAGCATCAGGCATTCTTGAAGATTGCGGGAAGCCACGCCCACTGGATCAAAGTTCTGAATCATTTTGAGGACCTCTTCGGCATCCTCAAGCTCCATTTCGGTCTCTTTGGCTAGATCAGCAAGATCTGCATTAAAATAGCCGTCATCAGAAAGATTCCCAATAACTAATTCACCTAGCTTCCTCTCTTGATCCGTAAGAGCAATCATCGAAAGTTGCCAAGCCAAATGTTCCTCAAGAGAGGTTGTTTTCGTAAGGACATTTTCAAAACTGGGAAGCTCGTCGTTGATTTCACGCATCGACGGAGCGGAACTCGAAGAAGAGTTGAATTCCTCCACATAGGACTCCCAATTAAAATCATCCTCTTTGCCAACCACAAGCTGCTCTTCTTTTGGCGTGGGTTTGAGAAACGAATCTTCATCCCGTTTTTGTTCAGCCTCAGGGTCTGGAGCTCCTTCAGCAGCCTGTTCTTCGGGCGTCGGATTTTCAGTGGTTTCGCTTTCTGCGTTATCTCCCATCTCTTCAAGAATGGGGTTTTCAACCAACTCTTGATTAACAACCTCAACTAATTCCATTCGATTGAGTTGAAGGAGCTTAATCGCCTGCTGAAGCTGAGGCGTCATCACCAACTGTTGGCTCAGTCGAAGGCTTTGTTTGATTTCTAAGGCCATGTTGCGATTCGCTACTCCCTGAGTTTCTCGTTATGACCGTTCAAAATGACCGACTCTGCTTTTAAAACTGAAAATCCTCCCCCAAGTAGGCTTCCCGCGCAGCGGGATTATGAGCGATTTCCTCAGGGGTCCCTTTGAGAATCATCTTACCATCATTTAGTAAATAACCCAAATCACAAATTGCCAATGTTTCTCGTACGTTATGGTCAGTAATCAGAACCCCAATTTGTCTTTTCTTTAAGACTTGGATCATTTTTTGAATGTCCCCCACAGCGATCGGATCAATTCCTGCAAAAGGCTCATCTAGCAAAAGGAATACCGGGTTCAGGGCAAGCGCCCGAGCCACCTCAACTCGACGCCGTTCACCCCCAGAAAGCGTAAAAGCCTTTTGTCGTGCGACTCCTTTTAAATTAAATTCTTCAAGCAACTGGAAGAGTCGATCATGGCGTTCTGTTTCTGTAAGCGGGAGAGTCTCGAGCACGACTTGGATATTCTCTTCAACTGTCAAACGGCGAAAAACAGACGCCTCTTGAGGAAGATAAGCAATTCCTCGCTGTGCGCGCTGATGCATGGGCCATTGGGTGATTTCCAATTCATCCAGATAAACATGGCCCGCATCCGCACGAATCAAGCCAATCACCATGTAAAATGAGGTTGTTTTTCCCGCTCCATTCGGGCCAAGCAAGCCAACGACTTGGCCTGAGAGGACTTCAAAACTGACGCCATGAACGACCTCACGACCTTTATATTTCTTAAAAAGACCGCTCGCTTTAAGAGTACGGCCCTTATTGTCCTTCGCTGAATGCATTGCTATGCTCCACCTCAACGATGTCCGTGTCTCGATGCAATAGAATTACATCACCCGTCACGGTATCTTCGTTCTGATACACTTGAGGATACTCTTTTAGAACAATGACGTTTCGATGAGTATCGAAATCCGCTCTACCGCCTGTCCCATAACGGGTGACCTTGTCTTCGCTGTTAGTTTCATGAATCAGCACATCATCGTAGGCAACCAAATACTGAAGAAGGTTAGGTGAATTATCATAATTGAGATCCACTTTCCTAGAACGAGCCCTTAAACGAGGCTGGGTCGTATGAACGAAGCGATCTTCCAGGCGTTTTTTTGGGTCCATCGTAAAGTGTGCCAGCTGCTTTCCACGAAGGATCTGACAATGATCCGACTCAATGGTCGTCCGATCGGGAACGGCTGTCTTTTGAGTTTTTCCTTCAAGCCCCTCTTTATTTCTGTCGGGCTCTACCTTAATCATCGTAAATCGAACTGCCTGGGAAAGTTCAATCACCGATGTCGCCATATCAAACTCTAATCCGAGGCTATTGAAAATGATCTCTTGTTCCCCAGGTTGGCGACCGTGGCCCTTTACTTCGTAAGTAGGGGGCACCAAAACTTGATGTTGATTGGGAAGGTAGCGAAGATACTCACTTTCAGTGGTGAATCCATCAGGGAATTTTGTTTTTACCGCCCCAAAAACCTCAAGATCTCTTTGAGTCATGAGGAATTTAGCTTCCAAGCCCGCCACCAATGTCACATTTCCATCGGGATTATAAAGATAGGCAACCACTTCTCGTGCATGGACAAGTTTCTCGCGGTGGTAGAGAAATGCTTTTTTTGCTAACAATTTCCATTGTTTCTGGGTGCCCTGAGTAGAGACATATTGAAATTGATCCACGCTGTACTCAGGAACTCGATCCAAAGGAATGCCGGTTGCCAGGCTTGCTTGCATATTTTCTCTCAGAACTGAGGGATCTAAGAGAGCCGGAACAGACCCCTCTTCCAGCGAAGAAGGAGAGAGCGCAACGATTTCAGCAATCACCAAAAAACTCAGTCCACCAATCAAAAAGCGACGAAGATGAAAGCGCTGGGCTAGACTCAAAAAAAGAGCAACCCAGCCGGTTTGACCTCCGAACGAGGCGTTTGTTTCACCTAAAAGACCCATCCTTTCAATTTACCCATTTTCTCGCTTCCAGGGAGAAAATGTTGTAGTTTCGGTCAAATGGATATCAAGCAGTTTGAAGGGCGTAAGCGGGATCATATCCGGCATGCCCTGGATCCAGCTCACCAGACGAGAAAACTGGGAGGGCTTGACCAAATCCATCTCCATCATGAAGCGCTGCCGGAGCTCGCCTTCAGAGAGGTGACGCTGAGTACAAGCAGCTTGGGTCAGCCCATTCGTACGCCTTTTTTTGTCGCCGGAATGACGGCAGGCCACCCCGACGCAAAGACCATCAATGCGAGACTGGCCATCGCTTGCGCAAGGCGAGGTTGGGCAATGGGAGTCGGATCCCAGAGGCGGGAGCTCGAGACTCAAGAACCTGAAGCCCGTGACCTTCGAGAACAAGCACCGGACCTCTTTCTTTTTGCAAATCTGGGGATCAGCCAGCTCATCTCCGAACCCGTTGAAAAAATACGTCGACTCGTTGAAAGCATCGATGCACAGGCGCTGGTGATCCACGCGAACGCACTTCAAGAATGTCTCCAGCCCGAAGGAACTCCTAATTTTCGTGGAGCCTTGAAGAAATTGACTGAAGTTTGCGAAAAGCTGGGCTTCCCTGTGATCTTAAAAGAGACAGGATGCGGGTTCTCTCCGCAAACCCTCAAACAACTGACTGAAGTTGGATTACGGGCTCTTGACGTGAGCGGCCTAGGAGGAACACACTGGGGCAGAATCGAGGGGGCCCGAGCGGAAGAAAAAAACCCAGGCGATCTTTACGCACTCGCCGCCAAAACTTTTGCAGAATGGGGAGAGCCAACTCTAGACTCGGTTTTAACTGCTCGAAAACTCCTGACAGGAGTTGAGATCTGGGGCTCTGGTGGAGTGCGCAGTGGACTGGATGCAGCTAAATTGATCGCATTGGGAGCTCACCGAATCGGTTATGCACAACCCGCCTTGGAATCAGCGCTTCAAGGCGAGGAAACGCTCAATCGATGGATGGAAAGACAAGAGTTTGAACTGAAGGTGGCACTTTTCTGCACAGGGTGCAAAACACCAGCAGAACTGCAAAACAAAGAGGGAGTATGGAAGAGAAACGGAAATTAATGGAAGGCTTTCATCGTGCCTCCCGCAAGGATCGGCTGGAAAGAGTGAAAAAATTCTGCCAACTTGAAGATGAGGACATTCAGATCCTCTCAGGAGAGAGTGCACTCGCCCCCGAAATCGCAGAACACCTCATCGAAAACACCATTGGTTATTTTCAAATTCCGCTTGGAGTAGCTACGAATTTCAATATTGACGGCCGTGATCTGTTGATCCCCATGGCAGTGGAGGAGACCTCAATCATTGCCGCTGCCAGCGCAACCGCTAAATGGATTCGCCAAGAAGGCAGTATCCGAACTTACTCCAAGGGCAAGCTCATTATTGGACAAGTTCAGATCCCAAATGTCCGAAATGTCGCGAGGACGAGACGCCTGCTCCATGAAAATCGGGATCGTCTCATGGAGCTCGCAAATACCTGTGTCCCAGGCCTGGTGATGCGTGGAGGTGGAATCCAAGATCTTGCTGTCCGAGAAATCGATCGCCCCAGCAAAGATGGCACCATGATTGTGCTTCATATCCTCTGCGATCCCTGCGACGCGATGGGTGCCAATCTCATTAATCAGGTTTGTGAAGCACTGAAACCCAAAATCGAAGATCTCACGAGTGAGCGCGTGGGACTTTGCATCCTTTCTAATTTAGTTGATACCAAACTGGCCGCCGCCGAAGTGATCCTTCGTAATGTGGATCCAGTCGTGGGCAAAGGCGTCGAAGAGGCCACTGTTTTTGCAATGGCTGATCCCTACCGCGCCGCTACTCACAACAAAGGCGTTCTGAACGGGATCGATCCGATCGTGATTGCAACAGGAAATGACTGGAGAGCCGTTGAAGCAGGGGTTCATGCTTATGCCACTCGCACTGGAAGTTACCAACCAGTGACACAGTGGCGCATGGAAGGGGCCGATCTCATCGGAAGAATTGAAATCCCACTCGCCCTAGGCACAGTGGGTGGCGTAACACGAATTCATCCCACTGCACGAGCCGCTTTGAAAATGCTCGGGGTAAAAAATGCTGAAGAACTGGGTAGAATCTGCGCCGCTGTAGGACTGGTTCAAAATCTAGGTGCCCTGCGAGCACTGGCCACGGTGGGCATCGTCAAAGGCCATATGCAACTTCACGCCGCAAATCTTGCCATTGCCGCCGGTGCTGAAATCCACGAAATCGCAGAGGTGCGAAAACGCCTGGCTGAAATCCTCCGCGTCGAAAAACGAATCAACCTCAGCCGGGCAAAAGAAATTTTGGAGGCCATTCGTGTCGAAGAGCGAAGCCCAGCATTGGTATAGTGTTCCTGGAAAAGTGTTTCTCCTTGGTGAATACGCTGTTCTTGCAGACCTGCCTGCGCTGATCGCCACAATTGGCCCTCGGTTTGGCATGGGTGTTGGCTTGCTTGCCAAGGGTTTTATGGAGGATTTTGAAACTCAAGCGACTTGGAACGGCTCTGGGGCAATTTCAGGCACTCCTCATCACTTGAGTGTCCTTCCATTTAAAGTCCAATCCCCAGCGTCTCGACTGCTTGACTGGGCTGATTGTTGCGGATTGCCTGAGCTCTCTTTTCATTTCAAAGACCCTTACGACGGCAAAGGGGGGTTTGGAGCTTCAAGCGCTCAATTTGCCCTCGTCTATCACGCCTTTGCTAATTTGGCGCAGTGGGATCGTCGGTGGGAAAAAGTTTGGAGCCTCTACCGAGAGCTCACCTCAACAGTTGCACTTCCTCCTAGCGGTGCAGATCTGATTGCACAGTGGCGCGGTGGAG
>JAHFAC010000004.1:18423-22214 GCA_023250755.1 Bacteriovoracaceae bacterium
CCGATGTCTGGCCCGCCTTTGACTGGTCAAACTTGTTGATCTTTTCAACAACCCAGATTCCGGGACGAAAAACTCAAACTCACGAACATTTGCGCGAACTCGCAGAAAGTGGTTTTCCCACTCAATACCCAGAGTGGAAGAGTGAAATTCAAAAACCTCTTTTGGCTGGGATTGCCGCAATTCAAGAAAGGAATGCTGAAAAATTTGGCGCCGCTTTGAATGAATATGCCAGCGTTCTTTCAAACGTAGGACTGGAAACCAAAGAAACACAACAGGATCGCATTGCTTTGATTGCCCAACCCGATGTCCTGGGTGTCAAAGGAGCGGGCGCTCTCCAGTCTGATGCGATTGTTGTATTGCTAAAGCCAGGCTCACGATTTCGTGATGAGGTGATTTGTGTTGCTGAAGGGCGAGGCCTTGAGTTGATGAGCGACGGGTTGACTCATCAAGGGGGCATTTGCGAACACCATGAGAATCCAAGGACGGAGCCCCTAGTAAAATCTCTTTCATCGTCATTATGACTCAATTTTATCGAGCCCTCGTGCGCGCACCTGCGAACATCGCTCTCATTAAGTACATGGGCAAAGATGATGCTCTGCTCAACCTTCCGCTCAACGCAAGCCTTTCACTCACACTGGATACGCTTTGCACAGTGGCAGAGGTGGAAGTTGAGACCGAAACATTAGGGGGGATCACCTGGATTCCCGAACTGCCGCGAATTGAAAATTCTGGGTTGCAGTTAGAGATTCCCCGCCTGACGGACGCCGGAATTGCAAGAATGATCCACCACATTGAACGCGTTTACAGAGCGATCCAGGAAATTTTTAAACTCCCGAGTCCGATGCCTAGAATCACATTCCGAACAGCAAATACTTTTCCAATGTCCTCGGGAATCGCCTCGAGCGCCTCGAGTTTCGCCGCAGTCACGCTTGCAACAGCAGAGGCGCTCTGTGGACCCCAAAGCCACACTCGATTTGAAAATGCCTGGTCAACTGACTTCGAATTCAAAAAAGCCCTGGCTCGCCTCTCCCGGCAAGGATCCGGTAGTTCGTGTCGTTCCTTCACTGGACCTTGGGTACTCTGGGCAACAGAAGACATAAGTCCTCTCCAGTCCAAACTCCCCCCTCTCTCTGATCTGATTGTGCTCATTAGCAGCGAAAGTAAACCAGTCTCGTCGAGCATGGCTCATGAACAAGTACGCACCTCACCCCTTTGGAATGGACGCAAAGAGCGGGCGGAAGAACGAGTCCGTGGAGCAACTACCGCCTTAAAAACTGGGAATCTACGCACCCTCTCTCAGATCGCATGGAACGAATTATGGGAAATGCATAGTCTTTTTCACACTTGCGCTGAACCCTTCACTTATTGGGAACCCGAAACCATCGCTGTGCTCAAATGGCTGAAACCTTTTTTTCAAAATGCATCCCCACCAATCGTCAGCTTGGATGCGGGCGCAAACGTCCACATTCTGGTAGAAAAAACACAGGCCGAAGCATGGTTGGAGCGAATCGAGCAACGTTTCCCGAACCGAAAGGTCTTAGTGGACGATAATGGATCAGGCCCTCAATCACTCACGCCGCGTTAACCCTTCCTCATAAAAAAGTGCGTAGAAGCAAAAAAAAGCTTCACGAATCTCAGGAATTCACCATAGGATCAGTGTTTATTCCCAAGGGGGAAATGGGGGGAGAAATAAGAAATGAATCCAGAATTTAAAAATAAGAAATTTTTTGTGACATTCATGGTAACGACAATTCTTCTTTGCGTCGGAACACGAAACTCTGTTGCCGGAGAAAAGCTTTTTTTAAAAGCCGGAAATATCGAACTTCCGCCCGCATTTGATCACCTGCGCTCACTTCAATCAGGCCGCAGAAATACAGAAGTGTTCAAACACTTCATTGTTCAATTTGAAAATCATGTGAGCGAAACAGATCGGCTTACCTTAACAAAGCAAGGTCTTGAGATTCTTTCTTACTTACCTGAAGATGCCTTGATCGTTCAAGGAAGTATCGAGGACGTCCAAATCGCCGCTGTAAAGCTGCCGCAGCTCCGTGCATTCGCACCTTATCAACCCAATTGGAAATTGGATCCGCAAATTAATTTGCCCATGCCCCTCAGCACTGAAGGACTGCATAGCAAGAGCCTAGTCCATGTTCGCACTTTTTCGCCCACAGAAACCGAGCAGGTCAAACTGAGCGTCCGCTCAGTGCCTTCGGCCTTGCTTAAGTACGCGAGTGGTCGCGCTCTTTTAATAGAAATTGATCCTTCAGAAATAAACGAACTCGCAAAATTAGAGGGAATTGAGTGGATTCAATCCATGCCCCTCATGCAGCTTTTTGATCTTTCGGCACCCCCTTCCACCCCACCCGCAATCACCGGTTATGAGTCAGGAACTAAACTCATGGGTTTTGAAGCCGCATGGGAACGTGGATTCAAAGGAAAGGGGCAAAGGGCCGCCGCCGCTGATACAGGAGTGGATAGTGGGGATCTTTCCACTCTCCATCCCGATCTCAAGCAAGTCGTCAAGGGCTACGCAATGGGTCCTTCCAATACGGCTTGGGCAGATCCCATGGGCCACGGCACTCATGTTTGCGGCTCTGTAATCGGAAATGGCCATGCTTCGGATGGAAAAATTCGAGGGGGTGCTTTCGAGGCTGAGTTCATAGCCGAGGGAATGTGGAATCCAATGTTCGGTGGCCTCATGGTTGAACCCGATTTTGAAGTGCTGATGGGAATACCCTATAAAGAGGCTGGAGTGAGAATCCACACCAACTCTTGGGGGAGTCCACTCAATCCTGGTGCTTATGACAACTTTGCTGCCATGGCAGATGAAGTGATGTGGAAACATCCCGACTTACTCGTCCTTTTTGCCGCAGGAAATGACGGCAAGGATCTAAACAAGGACGGAAGAATCGATGAAGGTTCTGTAGCTTCACCCGGAACTGCAAAAAACATCCTCTCCGTGGGAGCATCTGAGAATTTAATTAAAGAAGGTGGAATTCAAAAAACGCTCTGCCAACTCAAAGATGGTTTGAAGAAGTGGGGAACTGAACCCCTTTGTAGCGATCATCTTTCTGACAATCCTGATGGACTTGCAGCATTCAGTTCGCGAGGTCCCACTAAAGATGGCCGAATTAAGCCCGATATTGTGGCTCCTGGCACGAATATCGTCAGTGTTCGCTCACAAAATCCGCAAGCCGGCAAACTCTGGGGCGAATACAATAAAGACTATCTCTACTCAGGTGGCACCTCAATGGCCACTCCCCTCACTGCAGGAGCAGCAACAGTCACCCGGCAATACCTGGTTGATCAGCTGGGCTTCGCTAATCCATCGGGCGCCTTGGTCAAGGCAACCTTAGTCCACACCGCTAAAGATCTGTTTCCTGGACAATATGGAAAAGGTGCTTCACAAGAACTTCAAATCCCCAGGCCCAATGCACACGAGGGTTATGGTCGAGTCGATATGGATCAACTCACTCAGCTGGGATCTGAAACTATGGCGGTGGATAACACCATCGGTGTCAGCCTGGGTGAATCTGCAACAACAGTGCTGGCACTCGCACAAGGCGAAGGATTGCGCGTTACCTTGGCCTATACTGATGCACCTGCCTCCACTAGCTCAGCAAAGGCTCTGGTAAATGACCTAGACCTTGAGCTAATCGGCCCAAGTGGAAAAATGACCTTAAATGATCACACCAACAATGTTGAAATGATTGAGGCAGCCAGCTTGCCTTCAGGACGATATCAAATTGTGGTAAAAGGAACAAACGTGCCTCAGGGACGAAATGGAAAGC
>JAHFAC010000158.1 GCA_023250755.1 Bacteriovoracaceae bacterium
GATTTATTTTCTTTAGACGTCTATCAATATACCCTTCCAGAGCAACTCATTGCACAGAGTCCTGTTGTCCCACGTGATTCAGCTCGACTTTTGGTGGTGAATCGCACTCAGGGGACCTTTAAACACTGCAAGGTTTCTAACTTGCCAGAAATTTTGGATTCCAACGACCTCTTAGTCGTCAACAATACGAAGGTATTCAAAGCACGCTTATCAGGGCATCGATTATTTGAAGAAAAGGAAAAAAAAAATAATGGGGGCAAAATTGAATTTCTCATGCTCGATCAGATTAAGCCGAAGATTTGGGAGGGGACGCTCCGCGCGAGTGCAAAACAGAAACCGGGAGTTCGTTTTTTAATTCATACGCCAGATGGGATGGGGCTGAGAGGGACTGTAGTACGGGGGGCGTCTGAGTCACCTTACGGCACTGTTTGGGTCGAGTTTGATCGTGATCCTTTGGAGTGTGGTGCGGGATGTATTCCTCTGCCCCCTTATATTCGACGTGAAAGTCTTCCTGAGGATGAAAAACAGTACCAGACACTCTATGCTAAGCACCAGGGATCGGCTGCTGCGCCGACGGCAGGTCTTCATTTCACTGATCACCTCATTTCATCTTTAAAAAATCGAGGAGTGGGTTGGGCAGAGGTGACTCTCCATGTTGGGATTGGAACGTTTCGGCCGGTCAAGGCCCCTGATATTCGCTCTCACAAGATGCATGAAGAGCGTTACGAGATTTCAGAGTGTGTAGCCCGAGAAATTCAAGAAGCAAAGGAGCAGGGACGGCGAGTTGTCGCGGTGGGTACAACTTCGGTTCGAACTTTAGAAAGTGCTTGGTCAGCTGAGTTGTCAGATGGGCAAGCCGGTAGACGATCTGGGACGACTCGACTTTTTCTTCATCCTGGAGACGCCTCGTTCAAGGTTGTCGATCGATTGTTTACTAATTTTCACCTCCCTGGATCAACGCTTTTAATGCTGGCCTGTGCTTTTGGAGGGCGAGATCTTATTCTGTCTGCTTATGAAGAGGCGATTCGTAGTCGTTACCGTTTCTTCAGCTATGGAGATGCGATGTTGATTCTCTGATTTGTTCCCGCTACACTGGCTCGCATGAGTGGGTGGGATCGGATTTCAGCAATCGTTTTAACAAGCATGATTTTTTTCACGGTTTCATCGTGTGGGTCTTTTTCTTCACCCAATGGGGTGATGGAGCTGGCTTATAAGGCCGTCGTGGATGATGATTTAAAGTCCTTTGTTCATGCATTGAGAGATAATGCGCTTGAAAAATATGGGAATGAAGAAGGGATCTGCACTGTTCAGCGTCGTTTTTTAGGAATGGATTCGAAGCTCGATGCCGCTAAATTGATTCACATCGAGCCTGACGAGTGTGGTCGTGCAAAACAAAGAACCTATTCAGTGGAGGTCCTGGGCCAAAAGACCGGAGATCCAGGTGATTCTTATCACCCGATAGTTCATGCACTTGTGCTTTGTGATGTGGACTACCAACCTGTCCACTCCGAATGTCACGATCCTGTGCGCGAAGCGGTGTTTTGTCTGATTTCAGAATTGGATCTAAAGTCTTAAAGACAGACGTTTTTTCTGTTGAAAATCAATCCATCCTTGTGCTCGACAATTTTTATCTAACGAGATAGAAACCATTCCATGGAAAAAAGCCAATTTGAAGTTTTAATGATGGCAATTTCTGGACTCAAGAGTGACGTGGGTGCCCAAATTTCTGGCCTCAGGGACGAGATGAATGCCCAAATTTCTGGCCTCAGGGACGAGATGAATGCCCAAATTTCTGGCCTCAGGGACGAGATGAATGCCCAAATTTCTGGCCTCAGGGACGAGATGACTTCTCGATTCAACAGAGTAGAGAAGCGCCTCATTGCGGTTGAGCAGGATACTAAGGTGATTCGCGGACAAACTGCCAGTACTTGTGAAACTGTGGCTGATCTCAGCGTTCGCGTCGCCAAACTTGAAGGACCAAACGCGTAATTATTTTTCTATTCTTGATTAAGGACCTAGAGCACACCTTGTGCATTCGTTTTAGAGCTTCATGGAATTAAGTTCTCTAAAGTCAAAAGTGGAGTTTGGAACAGAAATCGAGCAGAAGGCTTCAGCGTGGTTAGAGAAAAAGAGCTGGAAGCTCGTTGCCCGAAATTACCGATGCAGAGTAGGAGAGATTGACCTGATTTATGAGAAATTGCACGGAGAGGGTGAATCTGAATTGATTTTTGTTGAGGTGCGGGCCCGCCAAGAGGGGGGCTCTTGGATCGGTGCGCTCGAAAGTGTCGATTGGAAAAAACAGCAGCGCCTCAAGCGTGCAATTCGTTATTTTTTAGCGCGCTATCGAGGCCCGGCTACGAGCCTGAGAGTCGATATTTTAGGCTGGGATGGCCTTCGGTGGGCACACTGGCCTAATGTCTGGATTGCATAAGAGTTCTTGACCGGATGGGGGCAGGTTGTTTTATAAATAGGACAAGAGGTCTTTTAAGCCAAGTGTCAAAGCAACTCTTTAGAAAGTCAGGCGCTGGATTCTTTGCTCTTTCAATTTGGGCGACAGTGGCTCTTGCGCCAGCTTCTTCTTGGGCGCTTGATCGAGATACGGGTGCTGTTTTGACTTTAGGAGGGTATGGAATTGCAGGCGGAGCCGTTTTGGGGCTGATAAGCCTCCCTCTCACCCAAAATGTAAGAAGTATTTTCGTTGGGACATCCGTAGGGCTTTATTTGGGTTTATTAGTGGGCTTTTATCATGTGATGCATCGAGACGATCCTGAAAACCCTCTCCATTCAGAAGTGGCAGGTCAAATTCTCTTGGCTGAAGATCCCCACCTTCGATCCTCAGCTACTCTTTGGAAAGTGATCCCGCTAGAGGCAGAGTCGCGCTGGGTGATTACTCGATTTTAGTGGCTATTGGTCAAAACTCTTCTTGGCTTTTTCTTCGTTATCGTGAAACTCGAACATTTCGTCTTCATCAAATGCTTTGATGACCCGCTTAAATTCACTTCTGACGTTGCAGTAACGAGGCTTTGCTTGTGTTTGACTTGAAAATTCTTTGAGTGTTTGAATGAAGGTGGAGATTCCGCTGGAGCCGACGAATTCTAGCTTCTCCAAGTTGAAGATAATTTTTTTAGGGACTGAGTCAGTCTTTGACGGGTCAACTAGGCGAGCAAGGTCCGCCCTAAAAGATTCTTGGGTTTCAAAGTCGATTTTACCGGTCATATCGACGATAGTCGTGTCTCCGGCCTTTTTTATGGATGTTTTCATTTAAAATTTTCCTTTATTTATTCTTTAATATTGGTCAGCCGCCCCTCCTTCGATTATCCTGCCGATGATGAAAGAGACCAAGAGGCAAAATCTGCCGAGTTCTCCAGTTTTTTGCGGTAAACTTTGGATCGTGGCCACTCCCATTGGCAATTTAGAGGACATCACTGATCGAGCGCGAAAGGTGCTCAAGTGTGTAGATGTAATTCTTTGTGAGGATACTCGAAGAGGGATGCAGTTGTTGTCGGCGCTGTCCCTCTCCAATCGAGTTGAGCGCTTTGATGCCCATGCGTCTCCTCTGCGGATTTCTGGCTTCGTAGAACGCTTGAGGGGCGGAGAGTCATTTGCCATTACTACGGATGCGGGAACGCCAGGAATGAGTGATCCAGGTGCGAAATTGGTCTACGCGGCTCATCAAGCAGGCATTCACGTGACTCCGATTCCTGGAGCGTCTGCTTTGACGGTTTTTCTTTCTGCTTCTGGTTTTAGCGAAACGGCGTTTGTGTTTCGTGGTTTTTTCCCGAGAAAAGATTCAGAGCGGCGAAAGGAACTGGATCTTGCCTTAGCTTCCGAGCTTGCTGATCTTTTGATTTGGTTTGAAAGTCCAGAGCGCATATCTCAAGCGCTTTCGATGGTGGCAGACCACAGTTCGAATGCCCATCTTGTGGCGGCAAAAGAGTTGACTAAACTTCATGAGAAATTTTTTTCAGGCAATGCCAAGCAGGTGGCCGAGAGGGTTTATGACGAAATCAAACGAGAGGGATGTGTCGGTGAATGGTGTTTTGGGGTTTCTTTTGCTGAAATTAAGCGAGGGAATAAAAAAAACAGGGTTGGCACGGAAAAAAGTTTAGATTGGGTTAAGACACTTGCGTGCCTTATTGATGCTCGTATCCCCGCTTCAGATGCGGCAAGACGAGTAAGCCAATATTTTGGCATTCAAAAAAAAACTGCTTATGAAGCTGCATTGAAAATTTCTGGTAAAAAATCGACTCAGGGGGGTTGACCCGTTCCAGATACGCCGTAGACTGGAAGTGTGGTTGTGAAAAGAATCCATGGATGGATTCAGGGAGAACGGGTTTCGTAACTCTCGCGGGCCTCAGTGAAGTTAGGATGACTTTTCACTGGGGCATTTTTCTATGAAAAATCAAAATAAGAAAATACTCCATACGGCAGATCCTACTTCAAATCAAACATCGAAGAAGGCTCAGGCTCTGGATCGTATTCGCGGGCTTGAAGGCGAAATTGCAGAAGTGATCCGTGGTACGCAAGAGAAAGTGAGACAACTCGAAGTTTTAGCTGAATTTTCGAGTCTGCTGAATTCAACACTGGATCCAGAGGTGGTCAGAGAAAAGGCACTCGAGGCGACCTGCCAGCTTTTGCAATGCGAAACCGCTTCGCTTCTCCTTATTGATTCCAAAACGAGTGAACTTTATTGGGAGAACGCATTGGGAGCACCGGGTAAGGAGCTGAAGCGAACCCTCAGACTTCCTATGAACGACCGATCTATCGCCGGATATGTTGCCATGACAGGTGAGAGCGTTATTATTAATAACGTCGAAAGTGATCCCCGTTATTATAAAAAAGCAGCTGAAAAGTCAGGCTACAAAACTCAGACGATGCTTTGCGTGCCGGTCCGCTCTAAAGGCAAAGTGGTCGGAGTGCTTCAGGCCCTCAATAAGCTTTCGTGTGTTCCCCCTAGGCCTTCATTGCATGAGTGGCCAGATTTTCATATGGATGAGTTGAAACTTTTTGAGTCATTGAGCCATCAAGTGGCCATCGCGGTCGAAAATTCGCGTCTTTATACGTCTCTTAAGAAAAGTTTTTTTGAGACGGTTGAAGCTTTAGCCGAATCAATTGAAAAAAAAGATCATTACACGGGTGGCCACACCAAACGCGTGGTCTATTATTCCATGTGCATTGCCAAGTATTTGGATTTGACCCAGGACGAGCGTGAGATGGTTCAGCTTGCAGCTCTTTTGCACGATA
>JAHFAC010000159.1 GCA_023250755.1 Bacteriovoracaceae bacterium
TAGAGCAGGCCGAGCGCCTTGAGCTCAAAAAGCCCGGTATTGAGGGGTTTAGGTTGTTCACCTTCAGTTGGCGATTTAAAGTACACAATGCTGCCTTCAGTTCGATCAATTTCAACTCGAGGGGTTGAGTGAGCCCAATGCATCATTAATAAAGAGGTGAGCAAAAGAACCATTTCGCTATTCTTGCACAGGAACTCTGGATTTGCCTATTCGATTTTCGAGAAAGGGCATGGTATGGACAGTGCTTGATAGCGCTAGCTGCATATTAGTGAAAGGAACTGAAAATGACCCAACCCGATGTCTCCGTCTCTTTGGAGTTTACGCCTAATCCAAATACCTTAAAATATGGCGTTAACCGTCAGCTTTTACCGCGAGGGGCGTTTAATTTTACCAAAAAAGGAGAGGCTGAGAAGACTTCTCCTCTGGCCACTCAATTGTTTTCTGTTCCTGGGATCATCGGTGTCATGTTGGGTAAGGACTTCGTCACTGTAACCAAGAGCGAAGAGGGCGATTGGGATTTAGTGCATAAAAGCTGTTCATCCATCATCGAAGATTATCTTCGAAGTGATCAGCCCTTGTTTTTTGAGGGGATTTCTCTTGAAGAGACCCTAAAAGGGGGCGGTACCGAAATCGAAAATAAAATCCGGGAAATTCTCGATCGTGAAATCCGACCGGCTGTAGCGATGGATGGCGGGGATATCACTTTTGAAAAATTTGAAAACGGCGTGGTTTATCTTTATTTACAAGGATCATGTAGTGGCTGCCCGAGTTCTACGATGACGCTCAAGATGGGAATCGAAACCCGGTTGCGCGAGGCAATTCCAGAGGTTCAAGAAGTCGTTTCAGTTTAAGGGATGAAGATGACTCGCTTAAAAACACGAGTGATTCTTTTACTCTGCACACTCTTGATCGATTGCGCTACATCGCCTTTGGGACGACACCAACTCATTTTAATGCCAGACAGTCAAATGAACTCCATGGGAACTCAGGCTTTTCAGCAGATGAAGGCGTCTTCCAAGATTGAGCATGATGCCGGCTTGAACGCCTACGTGCGATGTGTTGCAGTGCCCATCACTCAAGCCGCTCGGGATCAGACTCCTGTTAAGGAATGGGAGATTGTTGTTTTTCGTGACGAGACCGCCAATGCTTTTGCCCTTCCGGGTGGAAAAATCGGGGTTCATACCGGGATTCTCAAGGTGGCCAAAACCGATGCGCAATTAGCCGCTGTGCTGGGTCATGAGGTGGGGCACGTGATCGCACGGCATGGCAACGAGAGGGTTTCGCAAGGTGTCCTTGCGCAGACGGGAATGGCGGTGGCGGGCGCTCTCGCACAGGACAGTCCTCATCGAACAGCCATTCTTGCAGGACTTGGGATTGGCGCGCAATTCGGTGTGCTTTTGCCTTTTAGTCGAAAGCACGAGAGCGAAGCTGATTTGATTGGGATCGATCTGATGGCTCGTGCTGGGTTTAATCCTCGTGAGAGCGTTGATTTATGGCGAAATATGACGATGGCAGCTGGAGGCAGCGCTCCTCCGGAGTTTATGTCCACTCATCCCTCCAATGAGTCACGCATCAGTGAGTTAGAGGCACATATCTCAGAAGTTGTACCGAAATATGAGCAGGCAGTGGCACAGGGGCGAACTCCTCGTTGTCTGAGGCATTAAGCCTCTCTTATTGCCTCCAATGGAGTTTCTCCGCAGGTGGAGCGAGCAGATTACTTCCACAGATTTTTAGGACTTGAGGCTGTTTTAACTGGCCATATTTATTGCTGGTGATGGCCGCCGGTGGCGGCAAGCTATTCCGATTTGACGAAAAAAAGTGGATCGCGTCGAAGCCGGTGAAGCACTCGATCCATCTACTACAATTGATTCCGTAAGTGCGACACTCCCGAAACGGGAATCTCCATTGAATAAAACTTGTTTGCGTACGGGACTTCGTCAGGTTTTGAGGCATTAATCCTAAGTAAGAAAAATTACTCATTGATCAGTGTCAGTTGTTTGACACGTTCGTTTTTTTCACCCCCCCTCCCTTGTTTGTCGATAAGCAAACATGGGAGTGTCTCGCCATCACGGTGCATTTGTGCCCAAGATCCTGAGCCCGACTTTCTGGTTTTTAGGGCTGATGGGGATTACTCTCGGGCTTTCTCCGTCTTCGCTTGCGACGCCTGAGTCGTGTTTTCAAAAAGCACTTCGGGCAGAAAAACTCAAATCTGAAATCGCCTCCCGTCGTGCCGAAGTTCCTGAGTTTGAGTTTATTCGTGAGGAGGCACAACGGCGCGGACTTCGGGTTTGGCTCTTTGGCGGGACAGCCGCAGGCTATAGCCACTACGTCAAATGGGATGTCCTTCGCGAACTCGGGGACGTACGTTTTCAGCCCAATCGTTTTGATTACGATTACACGAATATTTATCGCTCGACCCAGGACCTGGACATCGTAGTCGATGGGAATGCCCAAGATGCACAAACGTTCGAGCAGGTTCTCAGGACGCAATTCCCTTACTTCTTGGGCTCAAAGGCTGCGGGATGGGAAGTGCGGAGCATCAAAGAGGCCCGTGGAGATAAAGGAGGGCTGCTCGGAGATTTCGGATTTATGAATCAGCACACGGATTCCAACTCGACGGGGATGGTGGAGCTAACAGATCCAAAGCCAGGGGAGTCCGTGATCCGGGATATTCGCGACTGGGACAATAACAAAGACCCCACTTTCCTCAAGGATGTGGAGGAGGGAAGGCTGACCTTTTACCACTCTCTCAAGCATTCAGAAACGCCCCGGTTTAAGTCTGGGCAAAACCCTCCCATTTTCTCCGTGATCCGGGCTCTGACCAAGGCGTTTCAGTACGATCTCAAAATCAATGGTGAGGACTTGGCAATCTTACAGCGGGAGATCAACCAATTTGATCCGAGAAGGGATCTTGCGAATCCAGATGCGGCTCGCTGGATCGAAAAGAACGGGAAGAAACTGTTTCAACACGCAGTGGATCTCGAGTATGCGTGGGATACATTAGAGAAGCTCGGGCTTAGAAAGAAACTCATCGCGATTAAAAACGACCCTGGGACCCAAGATTCGCTCGCGTGGTGGATGAACAAAGAGCCCCTTCGGATAAAACCTGTGGGAGAGGGTTTAGGAAAAACGGCGGAGAGCCTCGGAATCAAGACCGTGGCTCACGCAACGAAGGACTTTTTAGCTTATGAAAGCATAACTCGTTCCCATACGGGAGCTCCCAACGTCTTTGTGTCCAGGCAAAACGCCACTGGAGAGACCGCTGATTATGGAGAGGGATTTTATACGGCGACTGGGCGCAAAGGAGCGAAAGAAACCGGTATTACGATTCGATTTGACGTGGACCCCAAGGCCAGAGAGGGCACTGACTTTATTTTAAGATATGATGCTGCGGCTGGAAAATTAGATGAAGGGGAGTTCGTCGTTTGGAGAAACAAGGATGCGATCCGAGTGATCCCGGAGAGCCTGGATATGTCTCCTGTCGAGTACTTCGAATTTTTGGCCGATGGCAAGACGATCGAGCAAGATGACCAGGCTTTCCTGTGGAAGTTCAAGCGGAGGCTTAACCACTCAATTACGTCGGATCGAATCCCTCAAAAAGACATGGAAGAAATCCGTTTGATTGTTCTCGCTCAGATCAAGAACAACGCCCCGAACCGAGATGTGGTGATTCAAGAGTGGCTCAAAATCGAAGGAGCCCGTCTCAAGAAGAGTCCTCAGGAAGTGGAGCTGTTGACGGATAGCCTGAAGACAAAGAGCTACCAAGCGGATCCTGCTCCACTCTTTGCTGCTCTAACAGAGCTTTCCCGTGGAATTGATCTCGAGCCCTATGTGACGCGGGAATGGTTGCCGTCAATTTTGAAGACACTCAAACCCGACATAGGGGACCGAGTCTTGGAGCATAGCCTGTTCTCGAATGATCCAAAGATTCAGGAGTTCGGGGCGAAAGCTCTGTCCGAGCGCGAAGCCAGAGGGGCGACTCCTTTCGTGAGAGCGCTTAAGGGTATTCAGGCTCAAGGGGGCGACATCAAGGCTTGGCTTCAGTCCTGCAAGATAAGGCTGCGTATCTGGCATTGCATCCCGAGCTGAGACAGGCCCTCTCCGAAGCGGAACTGAGGTCGATCGAGCCCGCTTTGGAAAAAATATCCAACCTCCTTGTCTTTGAAAAACTTGCGGGCGGGCGTTTGCCCACGGAGACGAAGAGCGAGAGCTTTGAATTTACATCTTACGAATTCTCCCAGGGTGGAAAACGCATGAAGCTCGGGAGTCCGAGGAACGCGCCTGAGTATAAAATGGAAGAAAAGCAGCATGATGTGACATTGACAAGGCCGTTTGAGATGCAGGTGACTCTGGTGACTCAGCTCCAATGGTTACTCGTGATGGGCGAGAATCCATCGAATTTTAAAACAGGTGGACAAGTGATCAAGATCAATGGCCGGGACATTGAGATAAACCCTGATCGTCCTGTGGAGCAAGTGTCTTGGGATGACGTCCAGAAGTATATCCAAAAGCTGAACGCGGCGGATCCCCATTATAACTATCGACTTCCGACCGAGGCGGAATGGGAGTATTCTGTGCGGGCCGGGACGGACACGCCCTACTCTTATGGAAGCGACCCCGGTGAGCTCTGTGCTTACGGCTGGCATAAGGCCAACTCGGGCAACCAAACGCACGATGTGGCAAGCCTCAAGCCGAATGCAAAGGGTCTCTACGACATGCATGGGAATGTCCAGGAATGGGTGCAGGACTGGTGGGAGATTGATCACTCCCCCTACGCCGTGGATCCTATAGGTCCTAGCCAGGGCAGGCACGGCGTGGTACGGGGCGGCGACTGGAACGACGATGCCAGGCGTTTGCGCTCTGCTTGCCGGGTTAGCCGCGGGCATGATCTCCAGCTCAACTTTGTCGGTTTCCGCCTGGTGAGGACAGCCCGGTAGCACTTGGCGCTTGTTCCCTTGGGTTTTTTTCCAGGTTTTTGTTAGAAGGCCCAAAAGCAAGGGCATGTGGAGTCGCCCGCCGCTTGAGTGGGCTTCTACCCCCGGGGTAAATTGGGGTTGATCCCAAAACTGAATTAGCATGGGGGTGTTTTGTTACCAATGCCCATGCAGATGATATTCTTTTAATGTCATCCAATTCTAATGGTGCTGGTGATGGCTCCGGTGGCGGCAAGCTATTCCGATTTGACGGAAAAAAGTGGATCACGTCAAAGCCGGTGAAGCACTCGATCCATC
>JAHFAC010000160.1 GCA_023250755.1 Bacteriovoracaceae bacterium
ATTTCTCAATCGCGAGGCCAATGACGATCACATGCAAGTCATTTCACTGATCGTAAACACAGCAAGCGGTGGGCCGTGGCCGGGTAAAGACTCTTGCTGGCAGTGTTATCATCCGAAATTTTACCATTCGTTTTGTGCCTTTTGGATTCATTTTTTTGGAATCGATAACCCGATCCCGCGCATTATTTTAGCCCAGTCGATCAATGTCCTAGCCGGCCTCGCAACTCTTTTGATCGCTAAGCGGTTTTTAGGGCGCCTCAAAGTCAGTGAGAGAACCCGTTGGATGACGTTTGGGCTTTTGGCACTGAATCCCGAACTGCTCGCAATCCATATCCAAGCCACCAACGACAGTTTCGTCATTCTCTTTGGAACGCTGGCCCTTTATTCCACCTGGCGATTTCTGGACCGCTTGGAATCCCGTCACGGCGCTACCTTGATCTTGAGTTCGATTTTAGCTGCCCTCACTAAAGGCTCAGGGTTTGTTGTATTTTTTGCGACCTTATTGTGCCTCATCCTTGGCCTGGGCATGAAGTATAGGAAGAAGCTAGCTACTTATACCGTGATCTTCGTCGTCTCATTCATGGGAATCGTCCCCTGGATTGGCCCCTACCTTGATTACTATCGCCAATATGGCTCACCTTTCACCATTAATGTTCCGAAAGACCCGTCCCCATCTCTTTTTGAAAAAGAGTACGTCAACCGCCCAGGAGTGACTTCGATTGCTGATTCTTATTTTACTTTTCGACTTTTCGACCTTTTAAAGACCCCCTACCTTACCCAAGGCAACGACTCCTTCTCACTTCACCGAACCTCGCTTTGGACTCAACTTTACGCCAGAAGCCAGTTTGCCCATTTTTCGCAATGGCCAGCGACCTGGCAGAGTTTAAACACCTGGCTGCTCAACTCGGGGCGCGTGGTATTTATTTTGGGACTTCTGCCTTTATTTCAGTGTCTCAGGGGCGCATCGTGCAGGTTCTCAAGGTCTTGGGTCTTTCTTTGCTTCTCAAGCGCATTTGCTTTGATGATCCTAAAAATGACTTATGACTATCGCTGTTTTTGCAGTATGAAAGCGATGTACCTCTATCCAGCGATCCTCTGTGCTGTGGCTTTTTTTGCAGAAGGGCATGAGGCCACTTCAAGTCAGATCCTTAAAAAAGCGGAGATCCTCGTTTTTTACCTACTCTTTGGATTTTATACTTTTGATCTCTTGTTTTTAGTGGGGCAGCTCCTTTAAAATTCCGTGTTTTTTACAAAATATCATTAAAATCCGCTCTGCCCGAGTGAGATCATATTTTTGAGCAAGATCCTGGTGTCGAGTTTTGAACCAATCGGCAGCAGCACTTCGAGTCAGGCTCAAAAGTCCAACTAGATAAAATGCACGGTCCACTTGAGCAGAGGTTAGGGCACTCAAGTGAAGGTAGGAGACTTTTCGTCCAATATTCCCATCCCAACGAAAAGGAACTACCCATTTTTCGAGATGTTGATGCGTTTCTGCCCCTGGCTCTTCTTCAGCTCGAAGAAGAGGAATTCTTTGGTGTAATTTTAAAAATTCTAGCTTTTTACTCAAGGAGGTAACGCGTGCGTGATCAGGTGACGATTCTGAATCCGCCAAGCGAATACGTGACTCAAGGTTGTTAATCAACTCACCTAAGAGGGGATGCTCGGTCGGAATTTCAAGATCAGCGTGAAGTGCAATCAATTTTCTGATCTCTCGCCTCAGATCTGCAGGTTGGACATTTTGATTCGCCAAATCTTTAATGCGACGTGCCTGAGTCTGAATTTTTTTTGTGCGCACCTCCATGAGCTCATTGAGTCTTGAAATTTGCTCAGGACTCAATCCATCGGTAATAGAATAACTAATCGCTCCTTCAAAACTTTTTTCACCCTTAATCAAAGTGGTCAGGGTCTGGCCATTCATGGCTTCATTGAGAAACTCTGATGCGATTTCGACAAGAAAAGGATCTAATACCGAAAGTTTTCCATCAATCATGAGGTGCGGGAGGTATTTTGTAAGATCTGTACCCGAGAGCCGATCAAAAGCACTCCATCTCGCAGTGTTTGGCACACTTTCTAGTGAGCTCCCTTGGAGTCCCCAGAAAATCGCATCTTCATAGTGTCTAAAGGTATAGCGCGTGGTTTTGGCCCAGTTACCAACCGCCTTTCGAAGAGCCTCCGGGATTGACGGGGGATCCGTAATCAGTCGGCTGATTTGTAAGTCTCGGAAGGGTGCGCGAGAGGCTGAAGAGAGGATGTGAAAATCCTCCATATTGGCATTGATCAGACCGAGTTTTTGCCCCTGCTCCTTGAGTTCAGGTCCAACAAAAAAAGAAGCCGTCAGAGAAGTACCACTTAAAAGAGGTGTGGAAGAGATGTCTTTTTGCTTAAGCTGAAGAAAAGCCTCCTTTGCCGCCTTTTCAGCCTCCTCCCGTGTTGAAAAATTTTTCTTAAAAATTGATTTTACATGGTTTTCAGAGATCAAGGCAACGACACCGTCATAAGTCTTTGGACCAGTCGGATGAGGTATGACTTCAGCCCCTATAAAAACACTGCTCCTGACCGAAGTGAGATCGCCTGGATTGAGGCGTTCGCTCACTCCCCCGGAGGTTGCAAAAACTGAGAGAGTCATCCCCCCTCTCTTAGGTGAAGCTTCTGAGAGATCATGAATCGCAGAAAAAACGACATCTAGATAGGGCTGAACCAAACTCGGCTGACGTCCCATCTCGATGCCGGTGATAATGACGATTGGATTTCTGGTTCTAGCCTGGGGATTGAAACGGATAATAGAGAGCACAGGGTTCGCCTTACCCCCTAAAACTGTTCGAGCCGCAGCGCCACCGGCTGTGAGTGATTCAATATGGCTTGAAAATTCGACTGGGTTCATCCTCTTGCCAAGCCCATGGGCAAGTCGGGCCTCTACGGTTTCCCCTCCTAGATCAGAGCGGGTCTGTAGAATGGTTGGACGATCTGAAGCGTAGTAATTCAGTGGCCTTCCGGCTAACTCACCCTTCACATCCCCTACGGCGATCACAATGACTTCGCGGTGGGTGCGAATTGCCGCCTTAATCACCTCATTGGCTTCGTCATTCATAAATGCAGCATAGACATCTACTGCCGCTGGGGAAGAGGAGCATGAAGCGATAAAAAGAAGAATCTCTAAGAGCATACGGGGTGACCCCCCATCATTTTACAGTGATAGAAAGCAAACCGTGAGGTTTATTCACTATTTTATTGACTCAATGCATTATATTGAGTTATCCCCTGCTCTCGAAAGAGAGATCCCTGTGCACACTCAGAAAAATCAAAAAAGAACGCTTCCTTTCCTTGCTTCATTCATCTTAACCCTGAGCCTCATGGCTTGCGGTTCAAAACCTGGAACATCCGAGGCCTATCAGGCCGGCTCAGAAAACTGCAGCAGCGAGTTTGTTTCTGACTACAACAAGGTCAGCGGCGTCGGAAAATACAACTTCACTCTGGACGAGCTGGAGCGCTTTGAGTTTTTGGTGGACGAATTTTCTAAAAAATACAAAGATGTCACTTGCAAAGCCGAGGTCACTTACAAAAACAGCATCGAGAAAAAAGCTGAAACCGTCAACGCCAACGATGAAGTGACCCAATGGCGTGAAATCATTTCGAAAGCCAAGGCCAGGAGACAGCCCGCTCCTGCCTCAAACTCGAGTAAACCCGCCTTCAGCTATCCTGGCACCCCAGCTGCCTATGATGGAAGCACCCAAAATTGTAGCAGCATTTTCATCGATGATTATAAAAACATGCTGAATCATGCAAAAAATGCCCTCTCCCGCCTCGACTACGATTACGCAAAAACCATTATCGCTGAATTCAAAATTCAATATGAAAGCGTCGAGTGCTATGCAAAGTCCGACTCCGATTTGGTTCTCATTCACGTCAATAAGCAATGCGACCTGTTTCTAGAGAAAATAAGAACTCTCAGCGCTAAAAATTCTTACAACTGAGAGGCCACTGAGCCGTTGGCAAGATCAGTCCTACAATATAATTTAATTCAATAATTTCAATAGATATTATACTCATGTCTATAGTCTCACCACCGGACATTTAGCTTAGTCCCTACATAGTCCCTACATAGTCCCTACATATTGTTGACATATATTGTCAACAATTATATATCCTTCTGATTATGGCTGAACTGAGGGCTAAATTTAGGGCTAATTTTAGGAATGATACAGGGATTTTTGAAGACAACACTGCCTACTTCTCAACTGAGCTTGAAAATCTGATCAATACTTCATTCAAGAAATCTTGGTCCGTAGATACACAAATCAACTGGGATCAGGAAGTCGTTATCCCCTCTGGGATGGATCAGCAAGAATACCTCGATTTAGTGAGCCAACTTTATCACTCTGAAGTCCTGACTATCCATATCTGCAGTCGCCTGATCCATGAAGTACCTGATTTCCAGGCCAAGCAATTTCTCTGTACCCAGCTTGCCGACGAAGCCCGCCACGCACAGGCCTATTCCAAGTATATTGATAAAATCGGAAAACGAACGCCAATCGATCCTGCCATGAAAAAACTCTACGCAAAGGCACTCAAGTGGAATGGCAGCTATATCGCCCTGATTGTCGCAATTAACGTCGTTCTTGAAACCGAAAGTTTACAACAGCAGCGAAAACGCATCGAAACACTCCCATGCCCGATTTTTCGTGAAATCAATCAAAATGTGATCCGAGATGAATCGCGCCATGCGGCCTTTGGCAGCATTTACCTGAAAGACAAACTTTCTGACTTGCCGCTGGTGGAGCGACAGAAAATATTAAAATGGATCGGTGGGCTCTGGAAAGGATGGGAAAACGCCAATCGTGGCCGCTATCAAACCGAAGCAGCTGCCTTCTTGCGAACTTCGCAGAATGAGCTAACACAACGGCATAAAAATCAGATGAATCGCTTCAAAAAAATCGGTCTTATCAAGGCAGAGGTAAAATATGCGTCCACGTTTTGAATTCAAAACTCTTACGTCTGAGAATGAAATTTCATTGTTTGCAAAAGGATATTTGAATGCCTTTAGTAAGCACAGACTGAAACCGCTGCATACCGTGAGCGTGCAAAAATTTCGCGGCTATGATCGAGTGATCGCTGCATTCGAGAGACCCTGCTCAGAAGAAAATTCAGAAAGAAAAATGATCGCCGGCTATGCTCTCAATTTCTTTCCACACCGCAGTTTCGAAGAC
>JAHFAC010000161.1 GCA_023250755.1 Bacteriovoracaceae bacterium
CCGTAATGGCTGCACTCCGCGTGGCCCGCGCTGCAACTGGTCGAAATAAGATTTTAAAATTCGACGGCTGTTACCATGGACACGTAGATTCGATGTTAGTTCGGGCTGGCTCAGGCTTGGCTGAGATGGCCTCTCCTGACAGTGCGGGCGTTTCTCCTTCGACCGCAGCCGAATCAATCGTGGTGCCCTTGAACGACATCCCTGCGCTTGAGCGAGTCTTAGAACTTCACGGTAAAGAAATTGCTGCAGTCATTGTAGAGCCCATTCCCGCTAATAATGGGCTTCTCATACAAAACCCGGGTTTTCTTCCTCACCTTTGCCAACTGGCCCGTGCCTCCGGTGCTTTGATTATTTTTGACGAAGTGATCACTGGTTTTCGGGTTGCGTTTGGAGGAATGGCTGAACAAACAGGGCTCAAGCCTGACTTGGTCACCTATGGAAAAGTAATAGGGGGCGGTTTTCCGGTCGGAGCTTACGGCGGTCGTGCTGACCTCATGGATCTGGTTGCTCCGCTCGGTCCTGTTTATCAGGCCGGAACCCTAAGCGCCAATCCAGTAGCCATGAGCGCAGGGATTGCCATGCTCAGAAAACTTAAGCGAGAGAATCCCTACCCTCGACTCGAAAAACAGACTGAAGCTTTCGCCCTAGCAATTGAAAAACGCGCTTTGGCCAATAGAGGGCTTCCCATCCGTGTACAGCGAATCGCTTCGATCTTTTGGATGATCACAGGAGAGATTCTCACCCATGATGGGTTTGTTCGATCGATTACAGAAATCCCCCTTTCTCAAAAAGAAGGCTACGCCAGCTTGTTCCACAAACTTTTGAACTCTGGATTTTACCTTGCGCCCAGCGGCTATGAAGTTTCTTTTCTTTCTACAGCGCACACAGAATCCCAACTCGATCTCTTTTTGGATGAGCTTGTAAGCGTATGACCGGAAAAGGGCACCTCACGCAAACTCCCAATCGCCGATTGAAAGCCATGCTGGGAGTCCAAATCTTTTGGCTTATTTTCGTTTGTGTTTTAGGGGCTTGGTGGGGAAGTCTGATCCTAAAATATGCCGCAAAAATCACAGATCTTGAAAAACAGGCAGGACTTGCCCCCGGTCTGGCTGAGAGTCAATGGACTCGGACTCAACACATGCTTTATTGGGAGGGGGGGACTTTTTTTATTCTTCTCTTAGCCAGTACTGTTCTGCTTTTCTGGCTCTATTGGCGTGACGTCAAGAGATCGAGATCGATTCAAGCATTCTTCGCCGCACTGACCCATGAACTGCGCACTCCACTCACCAGCATTCGTCTCCAAGCTGAGGCCTTGGCCGAAGATCAGAAAGGGGAAAAAGAGGGGAAAGAAGAAAAAATGCTCCAACGCCTGTTGGAAGACACGCTTCGTCTCGAATCTCAAGTCGAAAGGACCTTGGAGTTGGCACGAATTGAGGGAGGAGGCCCTGTTTATTCCCAACCACTTCGTCTCAAACCCTGGATCGAACGCACGATCCAATCCTGGAGAGAGACTCACTCTGAACAAACGGATATTGAACTAAAAATTGAAGACCTCACCGCCCGAGCCGATTCGACTGCCGTTCAAATAATTTTAAAAAATCTCCTTGAAAACTCTTTGAAGCACTCTCGGTGCGATAAAATAAGAATCACCCTTTCTGCTCAACGTAATTCAAAAGGAATCTGGCTCCAATATCAAGACAATGGAGGTGGAATTGAACAAGATATAATCCCTTTAGGAAAACTTTTCCATAAAGGGCCGCGCTCAACCGGCGCCGGCGTTGGGCTTTACCTGATCCGAGTCCTAATGGAGCGAATGGGGGGCCAAGCCGAATTTCACGCAAAACCCGGCTTTCCGGTCTCTCTTTGTTTTCAAGAGGAACGCGTCGATGCATGAGTCTCAAGCACGCATTCTTCTTGTCGAGGATGAAAAAAACGTCGGTTCAACTTTGCATGAACGCCTTCAAAAGGAGGGATTTTGTTCATCTTGGGCCACCACAGGCGAAGAAGCCCGTCTCGAAATTTCTAGCTGCGTTTTTGATCTCGCACTCCTCGACGTAGGACTCCCAGATGACTCCGGTTTTGAGCTTGCAAAAACACTTAGGGCCACAAGTCCTGCAACCGCTATTATTTTTCTCACCGCTTTTGGGTCTCCCGAAGACCGCATTAAAGGTCTCGAGCTGGGAGCCGAGGATTATGTCGTTAAACCCTTTCATCTGAAAGAACTTCTCCTTCGCATTAAAAATGGGCTGAAGCGCGCGCGATATTTAAGCAACGGCATGAATACACCCGAAAGCATTCTTCTTGGCCGAGCATGGATTCATTTTTCCCGTTTTGAAGCCAAGGTAGGAGAAAAGACTCAATCCCTCACCCATAAAGAATGCGCTGTTTTAAAATTATTAGTCGCAAAAAAAGGCAAGGTCGTGAGTCGGGATGACATTCTCAACGAAGTCTGGGCCGAAGACGAATTCCCCACAACTCGAACAATCGATAATTTCATCATGCGGCTTCGCCGCCTGGTCGAAACAGATCCGGAGAATCCAAAAATCATTCGAAGCGTAAGAGGCGTAGGTTACCAACTTTATGACTAAAACTCTCTTTAGCTCAACTCTCCAGAAAAAAAACACATCGCGTCCGCCCGTCTGGTTCATGCGACAGGCAGGGCGCTATCACTCGCATTATCAGCGCCTCAGGCAGAAATACTCATTCATGGATCTTTGTAAAACTCCAGAAGTAGCCTGTGAAGCAACACTGGGACCCATTGAAGATTTTGGATTTGATGCTGCGATTTTATTCAGTGACCTGCTTTTCCCGCTCGAAGCTATGGGAATGGGGCTCCATTATGACGAAGGTCCAAAATTGGATTGGCACATTCGTTCCAAAACTGATTTGAAACAGCTCAAAGGGGGCGCCCAACTCGCATCTCATCTTAAATTTCAAGCAGAAGCCATGCAGATGATTCGAAAAAAACTCGCCCCTGAAAAAGGACTCCTTGGATTTGTAGGAGGTCCTCTCACCTTGTTTTTTTATGCGGTTGAGGGCACACACCAAGGAGCATCTGCAAGCGATCTCGCCTCAGCACGCACGGGACTCCTCGACGGCCGATTCGAGGGTTTTTGTGAACGACTCCTCCCGCTTCTGGCTGAAAACATGGCACTCCAAGCCCGCGCTGGCGCAGACACCGTGGCTATTTTGGACACCTGCGCTGGCGAAATCGATTTAGGAATTTATGCAGCTCAGGTCAAACCGACCTTGTCTGCTCTGCTTGAGCGCTTCCAACGCCTTTGTCCTCATACTCCAATTACCTATTATTCAAAAGGAACAGGCTCCGACCACTGGGCTGAGCTTACAAACCTGCCGATTGCATGTCTCGGCATCGATTGGAACTCTGATCTTGCAAATAGCCTTGTTCGTTGGGGGGATCGCTTTGCGATCCAAGGGAACATCGACCCAAAATGGCTTCTCCTCGACGCCATTGAACTTGAGATAAAATTACGAGATGCCTTTATGAAAGTTAAAGCCCTCCCGTCAACCGCCCGAAAAGGATGGATCTGCGGCCTGGGCCATGGAGTACTCCCAAAAACACCTGAATCCAACATCCGCCTATTCCTTAAACTTCAGAAGGAACTTTTTGAATGACGACTTCTTCTGAACTTTTAAAAAAATACAATATCCCAGGGCCAAGATACACCAGCTATCCTACAGTCCCTTATTGGGAAAAAAACCCAACCGAAGCTGAATGGATTGCTGGAATTTTAGGAAGCCTCAAGAAAAGCAATTCTACTGGCGTAGGCACTGCGCTCTACGTTCACATCCCCTTTTGCGAAAGTCTGTGTACTTATTGTGGCTGTAATACGCGAATCACGCGAAACCATTCGCATGCCACTGCCTATGTATCCACTCTACTCAAAGAATGGGATCTGTATCGCAAACATTTTAATCAACACTTACTAAATGATATTTTCCTCTCTGAATTGCACCTCGGCGGAGGAACTCCAACCTATTTGACTCCTGGGGAACTAGAAACACTGATCACAGGACTCGTATCCTCTGTCAAAATATCGAATTCTTTCGAATTCTCCATCGAAGCGGACCCCCGAGTCACCACTCGAGAACACCTCACGACGCTCGCTCGACTTGGATTTAAGAGATTGAGTCTTGGAATCCAGGATTTTGATCCAAAAGTCCAAGAAACCGTCCATCGCACCCAGACCGAAGACCAAGTCCGAACGGTGACTGACATCGCTCGCGAGCTGGGATTCGAAAGCGTGAATTACGATTTAATTTATGGGCTCCCTTTTCAAACACTCAAGAGCGTTGAGCAAACTATCAATGCCGTGTGCCGACTCAGGCCTGATCGCATCGCTTTTTATGGATACGCGCATGTCCCATGGATTAAGCCTGGTCAAAGACGCTTTACTGAGTCGGACCTGCCATCCGGGGATGAGAAAAGAGCACTCTACGAATTAGGCCGGACCCGCCTCGAGGAGGCGGGCTTTCGCGAGATTGGAATGGACCACTTTGCTCTTGAGACCGATTCGCTTTGGCGCTCCAATGTCGCAGGTGAACTCCATCGCAACTTCATGGGATATACGTCGCATCAGGTATCACCTTTAATCGGGCTCGGAGTTTCTTCAATCGGAGATTGTTGGACTGCTTTTGCCCAAAATGAAAAGCATCTTGAAAGTTATATCCGTCGGGTTGAAGCCGGTGAACTCCCTATTTTGCGTGGCCATCTTCTTAGTAAGGAGGATTTAGTGCTTCGTCGTCACATTCTGAATCTGATGACTCGATTTTCAACAGAATGGGATACCACCCAAGAATTCACACCTTTTTTAGAGACCGTCCCATCAAAGCTTCAAGCGTTCATCCATGATGGGCTCATTGAATTTGAGTTCACGGGGACAATGGCCCAGTGTCGGATCAAACAGGCAGGACGGGCATTCCTCCGAAATATTTGCATGCTCTTTGACGCTCACCTCAACCGTCAAACCCCGAAGACTCAACTTTTTAGTAAAACGATATAGAGCTTGAGATGAATTTAAAAACAGGAATTCTTCTTCTCAATCTCGGCGGACCCTGGAGCACACGCGAGGTCAAGCCTTTTCTTTATCGCATTTTTTCAAACCCAGATATTTTAGTGGGCGTTCCAACACCTTTTCGACAAAGCTTGGCTTTTCTGATTTCA
>JAHFAC010000162.1 GCA_023250755.1 Bacteriovoracaceae bacterium
GGGCTCTTTCCAGGGGGCTTGTTCCATAACGAAGAAATCACCCATCCCAAGGCGCCGCTCTTCTTTTCCATGTATTTTGTGATGACTGGGATTCATGGCCTTCACGTCGTGATTGGGATGGGCTTGATCGCCTGGATCCTCAGGCGAACGCTCAAGCGAGAGTTTAGCTCTGCTTACTATACTCCGGTTGAGCTGGTCGGCTTTTATTGGCACTTTGTTGACCTAGTTTGGATTTATCTCTTTCCGCTTCTCTATCTGGTCGGATGAGGAATTGACCCATGGAAAATAAAGAAAAAAAACACGAGAATCACCACCAACACCACCACATTTTATCAACTAAGATGGCGTTGGGGATAGGGGGGACATTGTTGGTCCTCACTTGGGTCACAGTCACCTCGGCAGGCATTGATTTGGGCCGGCTCAATTTTTTCATCGCTTTCGTCATCGCATCCATAAAGGCCACTTTGGTGGCTTTAATTTTCATGAATTTAAAATATGATCGCCGTGAAAATGCCGTGATTTTTGCGAGTGCTTTTTTGTTTTTAGCGATTTTTATTTCGCTTACCGTGACGGATCTGTTTTTTCGCGGCGATGTTTATGTCAAAGGTCCCTTGGTGGCAGAAGTGCCCTCAGCACAAGCTCAGTCGAGTTTGAGGAATCCATGGATTTCCACGCCTGCACTGATTTCTCACGGCAAAGAGATCTTTGCTGCCCAATGCGTGACTTGTCATGGATCACAAGGCAAGGGAGATGGACCCGCGGCACTCTCCTTAAATCCCCATCCCCGAAATTTCACGCAATCAGAAGGATGGAAGAATGGCCGAAAACCAAGCCAAGTTTTCAAGACGTTGCGAGAGGGGATTCCGAATTCTCCGATGAGTTCGTTTGCGACCTTACCCGTGGATGATCGTTGGGCCTTGGTGCATTACGTTCTGTCCCTTGGGCCTTCGGTCCCAGAGGATGCACCTGCGGATCTTGCCAAAATCGGCATGGATCCTACAAAGCAAAACGGGGGGGCTGAAGAAGCTACGCAAGCCCAGTCGATCCCCGTAGAGCTTGCAATTGAGCAAATGGTGAAAGAGGAGTCGGCTCAGGCTCAATGAGCTTTTGCATTCTAAAACCTCTCAAATAGCCGTGCGTAACGCCCCCCCAGCTCATTTAGGTATTTCATTTTCATCTCGGCGGTTAGGTAACTCGCGTTAATAAGATTTTCTATGTCAGTCTTGTGAGTTTTTATTTTTTTAAAAATAGGTTCTACCGCTTTCTTTGGGGCTCCTATTCTTAGAGCGAATTCCATAAAATCAAAAGCCGTCCCATCCTCGAATAGGTCATCCAGAGCAAGGTCTCTTGATTCGTTGAGAATGTGAATTCGAGTATTCACGCTATTGTAGAGAGGCGTGAGCTGACGATATTTTCCATCAGCCTCCATATGCTGAAGGCTGATGTTTTTGAGATGATAGTCTCCGTTCGCAATGAGGTAATTAAAAATCAGACGCTCATAAAATCTGAGTACCACGCCTGGTTTACCAGTCGCATTCAGGATTGCTTTTGCGACTTGCTCATAGCTTCCTTCGTATTTGTACTGCTCTCCCACTTGATTTTGCTGTTTTTCTAGAATTTGAGCCATGTCCTCTTGGGGGATCTTGGTTTCGCCATCACGGTCAAATCTCTTGGTGATATAGGCTAATTCACCGTCATTAAATGAGACCAGTCCGCATTCAGCTGTCTCGATGCCGAGAAGAGCAGCTATTCTCATGGTGACGTGTTCATTTTCGCAGATATGAGGATATTTGCTAGGCGCTGGTTTGAGAATGTAAGTTCCTCCTAAATCAGTTGGGACGATCTTCTTTCCCTCCAGGCGGACAGAGAGTTTTTCTTGGATGCCAGAAATGGACATCCGCCTTGAAAATTTTTGGATCATTTGGGTTTCAAACTGGTTCTTATCAAAATCTAAAAAAGGAACGACTCGGGGACTGCCAAAAAGACGCTTGAGACACTTCGGGTGGTAGCCCTCAAATTCCGCATGTTCAATCTCTTTAAGGCACACTTTGCAGTTCACGACGACTCCCTCAGTGGGAGAACAGTTACCGCTCCGGCTAAGTCTTCCCCATTATTGAGAAGGAGGCTAAAGGAGTCTCGTTCATCAATTTTCTGAGTCTCTGATTGCACTTTTCTGAGACATCCTTCAGCAAGCAGTCCTGTGAAAAAAGCAAAAAGTACGGGCGAAAAATAGGGCTCGAATCTCAAAGGCAGATTTTGCGCAATCGGAAGGGATGTGGGGTTCGCAAGATACTCAGTTACGTATTGAAAGCGAAAGCCTTCTCTTCCTAGTTTCGCCAGCTCTCCAGCCCGCCTTCCTTGAAATCGCACTTCTGCACGTATTATTTGATCCATAGACTGAGCCCCAACGCCGTAAGAACTCGTTCAACCGTATCAAACCCGGCTGTTTTTTTACCGCCTTCTAGGGCAACCAGGGTTCCAACACTTATTTTGGCAAGAGAGGCGAGCTCCTTCTGATTCAATTTTTGCTTTGTTCTGCTGTCTCGAATCACCTGAGCAAGCGGATGAGCGGAATGATATTGGATCGACGATCTTTGAATATTGGTAGTGGTAGCGAATTGATTCAATGCATCTAGAACGTTCTGATAAGCCCTTTGAAACTCAATCGAAGCAGAAGAGATTTCGTTTTTTTGATTTAATAAATTAGTTTTTTTCATACTTAATCAAGTAATAACATTAATATACTGTATTTTTAATTATAAAAAAACATTAAATTGATATTTATACATTATTTTATGCTAATAAAAACACTATATTGTATTAAAACAATCTGGGCAGGTTGCTTTACCCAGTAATTGATCAAGCGGAACCAGTCCAAAGTGAGTACTGTCTATAGAACCGTGGGCAATATTCCCAAAAATGAGGCTAAAGCCAGGTGGAATTTTTCCGCCGGTTCGCTCTTGCTCTTTTTGGAGTACTTCGGCTTTGGAGTGACTCAACTGATAAGGTGCGCCCTGTGCAGTCCGTAAAATCTTGTCATTGATTCGGATTTTCCAGGACTCATTTACCTTCTCAAGTGAAAATCGATCCCCTGGGATTCCCTTGGCGATTTTGATGAGAGGGGATCTTCCGTCTTCGCTGGGATAAACAACGAGGTCCTCACGGCGAATTTTGTTACACCGGTAGTAGCCCTTGAGCAGTTCTACCTGACTCCCTTCTGGAATCACCCCTTCGAGAGATGTGCCACGGACCTGGCGAGATTCGACATCCTCAATGCAGCTTGAATTTTCGTAATGATCCCAGAGCATAAAAGAGATGCTTCCTAACAGAAGCGTAGCAGTGAGAAGGAGAATTTTCTGTCGAGGCATTCTGATTAGGGCGGAAATTTTCGACAACAGGTATTCACCGTAAAGGCACTGGTCTGAAGGAGCTGCATATCACCTAGAGGGGAGGTTCCACTACTAGTGGTGCCAACGGCAATACCTCCAACTACGTTGGCAGTGCCTGCTGGATAAGTTATTGGGGGCATGGGCAGGTAACTGCCAGGAGTATTTAAGGGACAAGACGCACTCCCAAATACAGCAAGCTCATAAACTTGGAGCACCGAAGTGCTCGCTTTAATCACATAAGTGCAAATTTTCTTTGTTTGCGAGGAGGCTTGAAGGTAGTCCCCCGTGCAAGTCCCAGTGGTCTCAAAACAACCGCTGCCGGTGGCTTTTTCGATTTCTGCGCGGACACAGAGTTTTGATCCGCAGTCCCCACTGGTGGGGTCCGATTTTGTACTGCAACTAAGAATCTTAAATTGATCCACTCCGGCTATGTTATTTAACGTTACGTTTAATGTGATCGGATCCTGTGTGACTGTCGTACCCCCAAAAATCAAACCCTGTTTTTGATATTTTAAAGTTAATGGAACGGTCCCAGTAAAGGATCCAACCGCATCGGGTGCAAAAGTTCCGAGTTGAATGCTTGTAATTTTAAGAGTCCCATCTCGAATTAAAGTGTTTGGTGCATACAATGCCGTATTGTCTTTTTTCTTGAGTGGTGTTGTTATGTTGAAAGGATTGGTATCCGTAGTGCTTCGGCGAATCCCTGCAAATGTATTTTTACAAGCACTTGAATCTGATATGAGCTGACGAATCTCATCCTTTAAGCTGGCCAGTTCATAATTCACCGCTGTGGTTCGGGTGGATCTAAAGTTTAGCTCAGAAAGCTTCATAAAACCTGCTGCAAGTATGCTCAGTAAACCAACAGCAATTACAATCTCAGTCAGGGTCAATCCAGATTCTCGGCGATGCGGCATAGGCTTCCTATTTTCATCGAAACAGGGGATTAAGCAATGTTAAACTTTGACCCCTTATTTCTGTTCAATATTTTTTTTCAGCACTCAGCAAGCTATAAACACACGGCACGACAAAGAGAGTCAGTCCCGTTGATACGATCACGCCGCCAATCACAGCTAGAGCCATGGGTACACGGCTCTCAGCGCCAGGACCGATGCCGAGTGAGGCAGGAATGGCACCGACGATGGTTGCAATGGAGGTCATCAAAATCGGGCGGAGCCGGATCGGGCAAGCTTCAGTCAGCGCTTCTCGCAAGCCTAATCCTTTTTCACGCATTTGATTGGTGTAATCGATCAGCAAGATAGAATTTTTCTTCACGATCCCCATTAGCAAAATCAACCCGATCATGCTGTAAATATTGAGGGATTGCCCTCCCAATAAAAGCGATATAAACGCACCAGAAATACTGAAGGGCAGTGCCATCAGCACGGAGATGGGATAAGCGAAGCTATTAAATTGTGAGGCGAGCACCATATAAGAGACGACCAGGCCCAAGACAAGGGCAAGGATCAGTGCCTGAAACGATTCTTTAAAAGTTTTTGCGCTCCCGCTGACGGCGATTCGGTAGCCCTCAGGCAGGAGATCTTTTCCGAGATTTTGGACGATTTCAATGGCCTTGTCTTGTGAGCTGCTTGGAGCGACATTTGCAAATACTGAAATGGCTCGTTCGCGATCTTGTCTTGAGATCGCTTGCAGTGTTGGGCGCTCTTCAATTTTGATGACCTCTGAGAGGGGAATCATCTCTCCACGATTGTTTCTGACTCGAAGTTTTTTGATGTCTTCAGAGCGCTGTCTTTCATCAGAGAGCAGCCTCACTCGGATATCGTAGCGGTGTCCTCC
>JAHFAC010000163.1:0-3867 GCA_023250755.1 Bacteriovoracaceae bacterium
TGAAGAGCAGGAGCAGCCCTATATCGCCATGGAGTTTGTGGATGGGAAAAGCTTGAGGCAGTTTCTTTCACGTGTCAACGAGGTAAAACAAAAAATCCCGGTTGATCTATCTGCGTACATCATCATGCAAGCTGCTGCTGGACTGTATTATGCCCATGGTTTCAAAGACCGTCTGACTGGGCAGCCTCTCGATATCGTTCATCGCGATATTAGCCCTCAAAACATCCTCATTTCCTATGAGGGTGGGGTGAAAATCATCGATTTTGGAATTGCCAGGGCTACGACTGGCGGTAGTGAGATGACGCGTGCTGGAGTTATCAAAGGTAAGCCAAGCTATCTTTCGCCTGAACAAATTAATGGGGATTCTCTGGATGGACGGTGCGATATTTTCGGATTGGGAATTGTTTTTTGGGAGCTTTTGACTGGGAAAAAACTTTTTTCCGGGGAAAATGACATGGCTGTACTTAGGTTGATCGAGAATTGTAATACCCATGTCAAGCCACCATCTTTACACAATCCTGAAGTTCCAAAGGAATTGGATTATATTGTCCTCAAGATACTAGCGAAGCAGCGTGAAAAACGCTATCAGACAGCGGATGAGCTTCAAAAAGCCCTGCATCGATTTTTGTTTTCAAGAAATCCGGATTTCGATCCAATAGAGCTTTCACATTTTACAAAGAGCCTATTTAAAAATGAAATCGTCGAGGATCGAAAGCATATTCAGAAACTCAATACAAAGGCTCAGAAGTTGCTTGAAACTGAGATTTCAGTTCATGCAGCAGAAGGTGAGGGCGAAGAGGTTTGGTTTAGTCAGACGCGTCGAGAAGATACGACTACAGTTGTTGAGCCGAAGACAAAAGTCAGCTCATTACGAAATGTAGAGTCCACGGGGGCTGTGAATAAGCAGAAAGTTGAAGTAGATACGCCTCGAGTTATAAAGGGGCGAGAACTTGAGGATTCGTCAGACGAGAGTACCTTTGGGATCATGATTGAATCCAAGCCGGATATTTCAGTACCCATAGCCAAAGGAGAGTGGCCAAATGAGCCGGCTACACGTTCGAGATCGATGGCTGCGCCAGCTCAGAATCTACCCGTGCCTAAAAAAACTAAAATGAATTGGCTCCGAGCCGCTTCAGCGATTGCTGCTCTGGTCGGCGTTGCCGTGTTCTATTGGCCGAATACCTCAGTGAATCCAAAACGTGAGCCCTCTTCATCTGTAGCTGGTAATCCGTCTCTGGAGGCTCCGCCCACCCTCGCCCCCAGCGGGAAAAGCATACCCCTTCGAATCGTGGTTCGACCTTTGCCGTGGACAAGAGGAGCGCGAATTTCTGTGAACAATAAAGGAGTTGATTTCAGCAGTCCAATTACTCCGATTGATTTGGACTCATCCATTACTCTTGTCGTAGAACTTGATGGCTTTAGTCGGTTTGTGCGTGAATTTACCGTTACTTCTGATCAGGCAAGGGGATTGAAGGAATGGCCAACTGAAGTCGTTCTGGAGCCTGAACACTTTGGGACTTTGACACTCAGGACGACTCCCAGCGCAGATTTGATCCTCATTAAAAAGGAGGATTGGCCCACTGAGGCCATTTGGCAGGATAAGCGCACACCATTTCAAAATGAAAAATTACAGACGGGCACTTACACGATTCGGGCTTCAAACAGTGTTCTTCAGATGGAAAAAACAATTAAAGTGGTGATTCCTGAAAGTAAAACCGTTGAAATCAATGAACGGCTTGAGATTCAACAAGGGCAGTAGCCTTATTTTCTGCTTCCCCCTATTTCTCGTATCGATAGCCCACTCCATAAATTGAAATGATGTGTTTAGTGAGAGGCGGCATTTTACGCCTCAGGGCGCGGATATGAACATCAATGGTTCGATCATTAGTTTTTCCGGAGTCGTCTTTCCATACTTCTTTGAGGATGTCTTCGCGGGATACGACTGCGCCCGCATGAATCGCGAGGCAACGGAGAATATCAAATTCAGTTAAGGTAAGTTGTGCTTTTTTTCCGGAAAAAGTGACCTCTCGGTTGGCTGGCTCAATCCTGAGGTCACCGATTTGAATGGGTTGAAGCGCCTTGTCGCGGTCAGTTCTAAGCCGGGCCCAAATCCGGGCAATGAGCTCTTTGTAGTCGAACGGTTTAGCCACATAATCATCTGCTCCGGTGGCCAAGCCTTGTGTGATGTCTGTTACCGTGTTTTTAGCAGAGAGGAAAATCGTTGGGATGTGCTTTGTCTTTTCGTCTTTTTTTAGGAGGCTACATGCATCATAGCCACTTAAGATGGGGAGCATAATGTCCATCAGAATGAGGTCAGGGGCTTTGTTTCTGGCATAATCAATGCCGATGACAGCATTTTCGGCGCTGATGACATCAAACTCCTTCCCGAGCATGGCCTCTAGAAAGCGGCGTGTATCTGTATTGTCTTCAATTACTAAGATTCGATACTTTTCCATATTTCATTCTTAATTTTAGCAAATTTAAAATAGTCAATTGCAGCTTCTCTCAACACTTCACACTTGATTTTCAAATCATCGGATTGCCGTCCATTATAGGTTTCAGTAATGAGCCCATAGAGCGCTTTTTCCAATCTTTCGAGGCGATTTTGAAGAACATTGTTTTCAGCTTGGATTTCGGCAATTTCAGCAGGATTATTGTTAGCTAGTTTTCCCTCGAGGGTTTTAATGTCTTTTTCCAGAGTTCGAATGTTTTCTTGCAGCGAAGTTACTTTGAGTCGGGCTTCTTCTTCAGGCAGGGGCGCAAGAAGGGGCGCTTGAGGCGGTTTTTTGGGCTCGGCCTTGGATCCAACAGGGGATCCAGCTTGCGAAGGAGCGGTGGCGGCTGTCGGCGGTATTGCTGGTTTTTTTTCTTTTTCACTCATTTATCTCACCGGCAAAATCCCCTCTTGTTCTAAGACCGCCATAAGAATTTTTGAGACAGTGTCTGACTTTGCCACAACTGCTTGAGTTGCTGTGACTTCGGCTCGAGTTGTGAGTAATCCACGAATTTGAGATTCTAATTGATGCACCCTGCTTTTGAGCCATGAGTTTTCATGGCGGAGCTTTTTCATTTGTGATCCTGACGTCTTTGCCCCTGATACCTTTGCATTGAGATCTGTTTTCTTTTTATGGAGTTTTTCGAGCTGAGAGTTGAGCGTTGCTTGAGTCGCGAGCAGAGATGAGAGATCCAATCTCACCAGCTTGATTGCCTCTTCGCGTGTGGAGACATGGCCTGATCCTACAACAGGGCTCACTATAATCAAGCGTCCCTTGAGTTGTGCAGCGAGTTGGACCAAGTGATAGACTTCAGTCAGAATGGGCGGTTCGAGCTTGGTTGCTTCAGAAAGATCTAGAATAACAGTCTTAGTCCCTGAGTTGAACAGTTTGCTTACCCCAGCCTTCAGGATGGCTGTTTGTGCCGGAAGAATCTCCTCGCTGATGCTGAGGATGGTTACCTTTTCTTGAGTGATGAGCTTCAGTTTCACTCACATGCTCCCAGCTTAACTCGGTTTTGCCCAAGTGAGATGGTCTCAACGGGCAGCTTGTACTAACTCTGTAAAAAAAGTCTAACACGTTTAACAATTGAGTCTATAAATACTTCATTGAAAATCGAAGAAGCATCCTGCTTCCTGCGCTTGCCGCCGTGGCAAGTGCTTTTACGAGGTTCAATGAAGTATTTATAGACTCAATTGTTAGGCAGCGTCAGTATCCTGACGGAGATTCGGCTTGAAACAAATCCATGGCTTGTGTTTTTTTTAAACTATTCTTAAGCTAAAAGTATATGGCCATGGATAAACCATCACCTCCAGCCAAGGGAGGGGGTGGGCAGGGTTTAAGTGCATCTGCATCGAGTAAGGTTGCAGGCTCT
>JAHFAC010000163.1:3877-5182 GCA_023250755.1 Bacteriovoracaceae bacterium
TGAAAAAAAGGCACTCAGTCCTGCTGCAGCACAAAAGCTGATGGCTCGAATTGAAGAGCAGGTCCTCGCTTTTCCTAAATTGAAAAACACAAATGAAACGGAGATGTTTAAGCGATATTTCAAGCAAATTGTCCCAAAGCTTAGTCTGCCCAACACGAGTTATGAAATTTTAAAAGCTTTTTCGAATATTGACGTTACTGCAGAGAAGGTGGCGTTTTTTTTAAAGAATAATCCTTATTACGAATATCAGGTTTTGAAATTTATCGAATCCAAGAATGTCCGTGAAGTGCTCCCTAATCTGGAGAGCATTGTGATTATGATCGGAATGCAGAATACGCGGGATCTGATTCTTTCGCTTCAACTGCTTCGTCTGGTAAGGGAAAATCACCCGCTTTGGGATAAGGATGGTAAGTTAGCGATAGTTCCGAGCGATGTGATTAAATATGCGCTAAAAACAGAGGCTCTTTTGGCTGGAGATCGAAGTGGCTATTCTGATATGGGTTATGCGGCCGGATTGCTTTATGATCTTTTGGTCCTAATCGGGACGGATCTTTCAAAAGATAAAAATAAATTTCTAGCTTATATCGAAGCTGTTTATAATCAAGGACTCAAGACTGCTCAGATCGCCGTTACTTTGGCGAAAAATGTTCCGGATATGGCTTTTAGTAAGTATTTATTTGGCGCAAGTCTTGTCCATGATGTCGGAAAAGTCGTGATTGCCATTCTCAGTTCGGAATATATCGCGTTTGAAGATCAGGCCAATAAAAAAATGCTAACTCGAATGGTTCGATACTATGCGGAGGAGCGCAAATTTGGAGTCAATCATGCCATGATTGGTGGGTTGACCTGTCAGTATTTTAGAATTTTTAAAACAATTGAAAAGGCCATTCTCTACCATCATGAGCCTTTTTTGCTGCGGAAGTGGAAGCCCAATCTTTTTCAGCTCTCTTCTGTCGTATCTTTGGCATCAAACATTGCTAATGGATTGCGGCGCGTCGATGGCCCGAATGATCCGATTTTGAAAACTTGGAAGGGTCCTGAGTTGAACGATTTTAAAATGGAATTCAAGCAGCTTTCTTCTGTGATCAATCGAATGATTGCGGACGGTGGAGCGAAATAAAAATTCAGGCGAATGCAGTAAAAAGCTATGCTGCTTTTTTGAAGTGATCCATCACAAAGGTCTCGGTGATTTCTTCTTCAAGCTTTCCCCATTTCGGGTGAGCTTTGATGAAAATAGGGACAAGTTGCTCATCGAATTGTCGCCCGGCAAATGTCTTCAGTTCCTTATAGGCGATTTCATCAGCC
>JAHFAC010000164.1 GCA_023250755.1 Bacteriovoracaceae bacterium
TTCTCTTTTAAAACGAAGGGCTTATGGATATAGAAACACGGAAAACTATCGCATCCAGCTTCTACATGCTTGTTCTTGATTTGTTTTTTGAAAATACCCACTACGAAGCGAGAAGAACCGTAAATTTTGCCTGAAGCAATCCGAAGAACCCGAAATCCTCGATGCTTGGGCTGGATTAGTGCCAAAAAGCAAAGAAAGAAAAATAATAGAAAAAGCTCTATCGCTCATTTTTCGCATCACTCGAGTCCTCTTAATTCTTTCGGCGTGAAATGAAGACAGATTCAAAATGGCGGAGAGGGTGAGATTCGAACTCACGGAGGGGTTACCCCCTCACCGGTTTTCAAAACCGGCGCTTTCGACCACTCAGCCACCTCTCCGATTTAAGATTTTGCTAAAATCCAAAGTTCTGCCCCTCTACGAGAAAAACCGGGAGCACCCTCCAAGTACCGGTGGAGTACTTTTGGGATCTGGATATTTCCTTCCTTATCCTGGAAATTCTCTAAGATGGCAATAAAAGTTCTTCCGGCCGCCAAACCTGATCCATTTAAAGTGTGCGCAAACCTAGGTTTCCCCTGAGCCTCCTGTCTGAAGCGGATCTTGGCTCGCCTGGCTTGAAAATCCTCACAATTAGAGCACGATGAAATCTCACGATACGCTCTTTGCGCCGGCAACCAAACCTCTAGGTCATAAGTTTTTGCTGCTCCAAAGCCCATATCTCCGCTGCAAAGGAGCATGACCCGATACGGAAGCTCGAGAAGTTGCAATACTCGCTCTGCGTTTTTAACCATAGCCTCGAGTTCATCATAAGATTTTTCGGGCTCTACAAACTTAACAAGCTCGACCTTCTGAAATTGATGCTGCCGGATCAGACCCCGCGTGTCCTTACCATAGGATCCTGCTTCACTTCTAAAACAGGGAGAATATGCTGTAAAATAAACAGGGAGTCGCCCTGGTTCCAAAATCTCATTTGAAAAAATGTTAGTGAGCGGAACCTCCGCCGTTGGCACTAAAAAAAGCTCCCGTTCCTCTACGCCTGTTTTAAAAAGATCTTGTTCAAATTTTGGGAGCTGCCCTGTCCCAGTCATTGTGTCCCGATTCACAAGGAAAGGAGGGATAACCTCTTGATAACCATGTTCTCGCGTATGTAAATCCAACATGAATTGAATCAATGCTCGCTCAAGCGCTGCACCAGCCCCAAAATAAAGGGCAAACCGCGCACCCGAAAGTTTACTAGCCCGCTCAAAATCGAGGACACCCAGCCTTTCGCCCAAAGCAATGTGGTCTTTGGGCTCAAACTCAAAAGTTGGGGAACTGCCCCACTTGCGGACCTCTACATTTGCAGCAGAACTGATCCCGTCTGGCACGCTCGAATGAGGAATGTTCGGGATCCGATAACTTTCATAAGAAAGCTGATCTTCGACCTGGGCAAGTTCTGTGTCGAGAGCTTTAATTTGATCTCCCACCTCCTTCATTTCAGAAATTCGACGCTCGGCTTCAGTCGCTACCGAGGGATTGCTCTTTGCCTTGGCCTTAAGTTGGGCGATTTCTTGAGAGGCTTTATTTCTTTGCGCTTTTAAAGTTTCTGTGCGCTGAATCAGGTGTTTGCGAGACTTTGCCAGTTCATTTAACCGCTGAATGAGGGCTGGATCAGCATTACGCCTCTGCAAGGCTTTTTCTAATTCCGCACTGTCTTCTTGGAAAAAACGGGCATCCAACATGTTTTTGAACCTAACCCAAAACCCCAGCTTTACGCAACGCCACTCTACATGAAACGCTCAAATTCAGCCCGATCAGCTGCATCCGGCTCCATTTCCAGATATTTTTTGAAAGCCATGCGAGCACCCACCGGATCGCCCATATCCCAATACGCCAGTCCCATTCTTTTATAGAGAAGGGGATTACCCGGATCCAAGGTCAGTGCAGCCTGATAAAGCGCTACGGCACTGGCAAAATTCTTTAGTAAATAATTTGCATAGGCAGCCATTGCCTTGGGCTCAGGCGACTTTGGCGCAAGCTGCATGGCCTTGGTGAAAAGCTGCAAGGCTTCTTGGGCGTTGCCGAGCTCAACCTGCTCTTTGCCGAGAGCCAGCATCGTATTGACGTTATTTGGATTGTTGACTAACTCACGTTGAAACTCTTCTGCCGCCACCTTATGGTTACCCATAATGACATAGAGAGCCCCTTTATAGAAATGGAGGTTAGGATATTTTGGATAAATTGTGTAAATCTTCTCAAGCTCGTCCCCTGCCTTTTCGAAATCCGCCTTTTTTATAAACACCCGGTAGCGTTCGAGATAGCCTGATGGATCAGAGGTATTTCGATCTGAAAAAGATTTGTAGGCTGCAAGTGCTTTATCAAGAGCGTTTTTATCCCTTCCTTCGTAATTCATATAGATTTGGCCCTGCAGCTTCCATGGATAAGCGTAATCTGGATTTGCCTCAATCGCCTGGTCCACATACTGCTGGGCCTGCTGCCACTCTCCTTTTTGAATCTGGAACTCGGCAATCGCAGCCAATAACTCTGCGCGGGAGCGCCCCCCTCGTTGGAGCTCATCCTTCAGCATCGTGATCGCGCGCTCAATAGACTCAGATGCAGCGATACACTTTGCCGTTCCAACGAGAGCGTCAAAAACGATGGGGCCTCTTTGTAGTTCTTAGTAACCATCAGGCTCCTCGCATAAGCAATATAGACCTCGGGATCAATGATGTCGCGAGCCATCGCCTTTTTATAATAGGCCTGAGCTTCACGATGCCTGCCCTGCTTGCCGTACATGTCTCCCGCTGCCTTATCGATCGCGCTCTGGCTGACGGGTAACATTCTAAAACGCTCCATCGCCTTTTGCGCCTCTTCCCAATCGAAACTCAAGATCAAGACATTAATGTATTTCGACCAGACCTCGATGTTGGTGGGAACCTTCTTGGCAGCGATTTCATAATTCATTCGCGCGTTAGCAATGTCATTTAAATAAAAAAACATGTCGCCAATTTTCACCAAAGGCAGGTGCGAATCAATGTTTACATGCCTTGCCTGGAGAAAATAGCTCAGGGCTTCTTGATGATTTCCTTCTTTCAACTGCCTTTGCCCCTCTCCCAAGAAAAAATACATCCTCGCTTCTTTTTGAACGCTCTTCAACGACTCTCCGCTTTTGGCGCGCAAAGTGTACAGCTCGAGAAGGTAATCCGAATTCCCTTTTTCTAGTTTCACCGCTCTTTCAATGTCAGCCAGTGCCAGATCCCATTTTTTAGCGTTCCTGAGAAGCTGAGCATGAAGATAGTAGGCTCGCGCCAGTTCTCTTGGGCTCAGAAATGTCGGCTTATGGGTGATGGCCTCAAGCTCGGGCGCCGCCTGCTCTAAAACCCCGGCAGAGTTCAGAAGCTCTGTGATTCTCAGTCTGGACCGCATATGGTCCTTATTGAGCCGTATTGCCTTTTTATATTCTTCAATTGCTGTAGACTCATCTCCCAGCTTTTCGGAGATAAGCCCGCGAAGATAGTAAACCTTGGGGCTAAAAATTTTGTCGTCAGGAAATTTCGCAATAAACGTAGCGGCGCTTCTTGCGTCTCCCCGTTGGTAAAATGCAAAAGCAAGGTAATAGAACATGATTGGATCAAAGTTTCTGTGAAGCTTTGTATATTCGACCACTCGAATCTGAGCCGACTCAGCTCGATTGACCGTCATATAATATTCTGCATCAGCAACAACAGTTTCTGGCAAATCAACAACTTTTGCTCGCGACATTTCAATCAATTTTAAGACCGTTGAAAAATAATTCTCATCTTTATTGGACGAATCAATCAGATTCAAATAGCACGAGGCGAGCAGTGCTAGGGCCTTTACGTTATTGATATCAAAATTTGCGGCTTGCAAAAATTTTTCAGATGCCCGCCGATAACCCACCACATGGTCTGCCAAATAAAACGGCATGGCCTCTGCATAAGCCTTTGCGCTTTGGGTGGGATCCGTCTTTCCCTCGGAATATGCGGGTAACTGGGGACGAATGGGTCCTATTTTCTCACCCCTATTTTCTTTGGGTGCAAGAAAATCTTGGGCAATAACCCCAATGGTAATCACGATAATCAACCATTGAAGCACGGAGCGAGAGCCTAGTTTTTTTCTGGACAAAGCTTGAATCGGATTGACTGGGCGCTGAAACACGACCGTTCGTTCTTCGGAAATCCTCTGCTTGGGGGGTCCTACCATCCGATCTATCACTGCCGTAGGTTCGAGATCTTCATGATCCAAACTGACTAAACTTGCAGTTCTTCCGGCCTCCCCAGATGGAACGAGTTGAGTAGCTGTCTCCTCGTCATCTTCTACTTGAGGCGTGATTTTATGGCTCTCTTCGGCCATGCTCGGAACTTCAGCACTAAATCCACTCATGACTGACGTTGGCTCAAGTTCTTCACTCGAAATGGAAACTGCAACCGCCGCTTCGGGAAGCAGCTCTGTTTGTACAAAATCTTCGCGCTCTCCTCCAAAGGGAAATAACCGCCCCTTCAGCACCCCGCTCGCATGAGCGATCAGCATTTCTGCAATCTTGGGGATGAGGTTAATGTCTTTCCAGTCTCCTGCAGGATACTCTCGTGCGATTTCAGTACCGATAATTTGATTTTTTTGAATCAGAAGACGAATTCGTAACAGGTCCAATGGACCCAAAATCCGTCCAGAAGAGAGCTTGACCTTATAGTGCAGCCCCGGTGGCGCCATCCAATAGCCCCTTAACGTCCGGATTTACAAAAATCATTCTACAGGCTTGCGACCGCCTTTTTGGCTGCCTGAAGAATCGGCGAGGGCAAAATTCCCAACTCAAGGGTACACACGACCATCAACCCCACGGCCAAAGCTGCCCCGACCGAAATTGGCGAAATCTGAGAATTCTTCTCTAGATCTCGCATATACATGTAAACCAAGACTCTTAAATAATAGTACACCGAAATGGCACTACAAAGCACACTGATCACTACAAGCGATACTTCATGGGCCTGAATTGCCGAGTAAAATAGTAAGTATTTGGCGGCAAATCCTGCCGTGGGGGGTACTCCCGCCATAGAAAACATAAAAATGGACATCGAAAACGCCAACCATGGGTGTCTTCTTGCTAAACCAGAGAAATCATGGAGATTCAACCCACCGTCCTCACGAGAAGAAATGATAGACAGGATAATA
>JAHFAC010000165.1 GCA_023250755.1 Bacteriovoracaceae bacterium
CTATGACGATATTTCGGATTAGTTTAAAATGAATGGGCGTTTTGCGTGTTTTTAAGATGGATTTTTCGCTCTCCTCGGTTATTTCGGTGACGCTGATTTCTATTCTTTGGATTACCCAGATATCATTGAGCAAGCGTCTGGTATTGCGTTTTGAGGAGCCCCTTGTAGTCCAAAAAATAGAAGAAGGCAGTCAATGGACTCCTGAGGTCTTTAGGGCGCTTTCGTTTGGTCATCTCCCCCTTGCTGTGGATTGGCTCTTGATTCGATTTTTAGTTTCTTCGGGGCATCTCAAGGCTCTGGCGAGTCAGCATTCTCCAGCTTTTTATGACTTGAGCCTTGCTGCTGACTTGGACCCAGCTTTTTATGAACTTTACACGGCAGGCGCCAATCTCTTGACGGTGGTGCTTAACGATCCAATTGGAGCAAAGGGGCTGCTTGAAAAAGGAAATGGTTTTAGAAAAAGAGAGCTCCTCACTTCGTATCCAGAGGATTTCAGGCGCCGATATTGGTTTGCTGCTTGGCGTATTCCATTAATTTTGGCTTATGTGAATCTTTTTGAGTTAGAAAACCTGCCCGAGGCTGCCCGAGCTTTTCGGGAAGCTTCAGAAGTCCCAGGCTCGCCTGATTATTTGAGAAGTCTCTATGAGCGGCTAGTAAAGCCTGGGGGAGAGTATGAAGTCGGTCTGAGGTTGCTTGCTTTCATGATTGATTCGGCGCCAGGAGAAGAGGCACGTGCTAAATTAACCACAAAAAGGGATTCTCTCTTTGTTGGGCAGTTCGTGTTTCACCTCAATCACGAGTTCTTGTCCTTTTTAAACACATTGCCAGAGTATCAACGAAAACATGATTTAAAAACGAGTGAGATGAACCGGTTTTTTGAGAAATTTTTGAGCGAGACAGGGACGCAGCGGCTGGACCCGTGGGGAGGGACGATCAAGCTTGATTTGACAGGCAAGATCGTGACAAGCACACCTCATGAGCGAGTGATGGGGCTGGATTGATTTTTTTCACAAGATTTTATTGATTTGCAAGCGCCCTGACCGTAGCAATAGCTGTTTTTGCAATGGATGTTGCATAGTCGAGATCCATATTTTCAAGGGTGTCATGTGAGTCGTGGTATCCTTCACGCTGGATGCGATCCCGGTGCATGTTTTCATTAAGTAAAATGATGGGATATCCCTCCTGCTCGAAAACCTGTCCGTCCGTATTATAGAGATAGCTCTTTGGGTCGAATCGAGTTCTTACTTTTGGGATCAAGCTCGGATTGACCTGGTGCGAGAGGGATTGCGCTAATGCTGCCATCTCTAATGATCGAGCAGAATCTCCCGGGTTGATTTGAAACAGTTTTCCCCCCTTGGGGTTGTAGCCAATCATATCAAGCAGAACGACCCCACCGATTTTCTGTTTTGTTTTTCTAAAGTGGTGGATGAGTGCCCTGACCCCTAAGCTTTCGGCCGGAAATTCTTCACCCGTCAAGTGAACGAGCCAAATATCATGTTTAGGATGAGTGTCTTTTAGGAGTTCAGCGGCTCTCAGGAGGGTAGCGGTTGCGGAAGCGTTGTCGTCTGCTCCGGGGGCTGAGAGTCGTTTACCGGTTTTCTCAAAAACATCTTCCATAAAGGCAGTATCAAAATGATCTGCCATCAAAATCGGTTTATTTTCTTCAGAGGAGCCAGAAGGACCCGAAGGGTCCAAAGTAAAAGACCCCTTGATTTTTACAATCAAATTGGATTGTGGAATGCCGCGCCATTTGAATCGTATTCTTTCGGTTTCTAATCCCAATGCGTGGTAGCGATTTTCAAAGTAATCAACCATGTCTTCGAGTTGATGATGGGGGTCCCCTGAGTTTTTCCTGGTGAATTTTGTTTTGCCTGAAAGTACTTCTAAGTCTTTTGTATAGTCATCTTTAAAAGAGTTAGGCCATTTTAATGGGTCTTCGGTAAGCTCAGTCGAAGGGGTTGAGAGAGGTTGTCTCCAGCGAATGCTACTTGGCCACACTACCCCGTCACCTTCTCCTCTCGGTGTAGGTTTGAGAAAAAATGTGATTGGTTTTTCGTTAAAAAATGCAGGTCGTGGGATGAGCTTGGCGTCTAGGGTTTTTAAAAGAGACGGTTGACGATTAAAAGCTTTTTGATTGTTCTCTCTTTCTGTGCTCGGGAGCCAAGCTCCTAGGATCTTGTTTCCATCGGTTGTGGTCCATACAATTTCACTAAAGAGGGGTTTGTCATATAGGTCAGGCATGTCCTTGGCGTCGGTCAGAATCTGCGAGCGCACTTCTTTGTCAGTGAGCTGAAGGGACTTGGGAAGTACAGGGAGTGGAGTGAGATCGGATTTAATCTTCTTGAGTATTTTTTCGTCGAGCCACGTCCATGGATCTGCGGGGTGTTTGCGCCAGCGGGCAAATACCCACGTCCTCATTCCGCAGAGATCCCCTGGCCATCGACCGTTCATTTCAACTGGCCAGGTTTCGAATTCGACGGGGCCTTGCCCCAGTGCTTGGGTCACCAGTGAGGCTTGCTCGATTCCCAATTTTCTCATAAATTCGGGAATCATCGGATTAGCCTGAGGTGAAATGCCTTGAACCATTTCTGAAGGTGTGGAGCCTAAAAAAAGGGGAGGAGTTTGCTCACTGATGGCTTCGATTTCTGCTTCCGGTTGCCAGTTTTCGCAGAACTGGGACAGTGCCACTCTTTTTGCAGAAACCGCTGTTCGTTTGGGGATATTTTGAGCTTTCCTGGCTTTAGACATGCTCGCCTTCAAACAGCCCAGAGGACGCTTGGAAAGGGTGATGGTTCCCCAAGAGGACGAGATATCAAATAGGATCGCAACGTAGAATAATATAAACTTTTGACGGACAGATGACATTCGTTGAGATTCCTCTTTTTCTCCGTTAATGTCTTTGTATTATGTCGGTCCCCATGCTCGAAGTAAATCGAGTTGATCAGTGTTTTCGCACCGGTTTTTGGATGCGTAAGACACAAGTCCTTCATGATGTGACGCTCAGCATTCCGAAGAAGTCGGTCTTCGGTTTTCTTGGAGCGAATGGAGCAGGAAAAACGACACTGATTCATCTCATCGTGGGTTTGAAGCGACAGACCCGCGGATGGGTGAAGATTGCGGGGTATGAGGCTCATACTCCGCAGGCAAAGGCAAGGGTAGGCTATCTCCCTGAACGACCGTATTTTTATGAACATCTTACCGGCCAGGAGTTTCTCTTTTATGTGGGTGCACTTTCAGGAATGGATCATTCTCAAGTTCAAGCAAAAATCCCACAGATTTTCTCAAGAGTAGGGCTATCGAATGCAAATCGGCTTGAGTTGAGGCGCTATTCAAAAGGGATGCTTCAGCGCATTGGGTTGGCTCAAGCGATTTTGCACGATCCTGAGTTTCTGGTCTTGGATGAACCGATGAGCGGACTTGACCCCGTAGGTCGCAAAGAAATTCGCGATCTTCTCGTACAATTGGCTTCGGAGGGGAAGACAATTTTTTTTAGCTCTCACATCATCCCGGATGTTGAGGCGATCTGCGACCAGGTGGCTATGATTGAAAAGGGACGACTGATCGGTTGTGGGCCGATCGGGCAGTTTTTGGCCATGGGAAAAGTGCAAACTGAAATTGCATTCAAGGGAGTGAGCCTTTCAGAGGTCGAGAAGTTCACTGATTTTGAGTCAATCCGCCAGATTCCGGATGGAATTCGTGCTATGGTTTCGAGTCAAGAGGCTGTAAGCCGTGCGTTGGCATTGCTTCTGAGGGCGCGCGCGCAAATTTTATGGGTCACCCCCGTTCGTCCTTCTCTCGAGAGTTTTTTTGAGAAAGAGGTGTCCCATGGTTAAGTCCAGCCCTTCGCCTGTTCAAGCGACTGTTGCGATCGCTCACGTGACTTTTGGCGAAGCCATCCGGGATCGAATTCTTTCTAATATTTTTTTATTCGCCCTTTTGCTTCTAGGGGTGGGTCTGCTCGCATCCAAGCTTTCGTTTATCCGCCCAGAAAGAGTGATGGTGGATTTTGGATTGTCTGCCATTCAAGTGACGTGTGCAATGGTGGCTATTTTTTCTGGAGCAGGGTTATTGGGGCGCGAATTTGAGCGGAGAACCATTCATATCGCGCTTTCTCGCCCAATCTCTCGTCTTCAGTTTGTTTTTGGAAAGTTCTTGGGTTTGATATTGGTTTTAGGGTTGAATTGGATACTGCTTTCCCTGGTGTTCTTGCTGCTGCTTTGGCTCAGTACAGGAGCCTCTGTGAAAATTTTAATAGCAGCTGGGGTCCTTAATTCAACTTTATTCTTGGGTCTTTTTCTTGTCTTTTTTCAAAATATCCTCATTGCTTCAGTTGCAATTTTGTTCTCAACTTTTTCTACGACTGCGGTTTCTGTGGTTTTGTCCATAGGTTGTTATCTGATCGGAATCAATGTATCCCAACTTCGTTTCATCTCTGCAAAGGTGCAACCAGGGCTGGCCAGCGTTTTTTTGAGGTCTGCCACTCATGTTTTTCCGAATTTGGAATATTTTAACCTTGGGTTGCGAGTGACTTATGGCTTGCCTGTGGGATGGCAGCTTCCGCTTTTGGCGATTTCATATTCCATTATTTTTACAGTTATGATTCTTTTGCTTTCGGGCTTTCTGATTCAATGGAGAGAGGTTTAAGCGAGTGAGTTTACTTTTACCCTGGGCTGCCAAATGGATGGTCATTGCATTGGGGCTGATTTTTGGAAGTTTTACGAATGTATTGGTCGTACGACTTCCCTTGGGCGCGTCCATTGTTTCACCCCGGAGTCGTTGCCCAAAATGCCAAGCAGCTATTGCTTGGCATGATAATTTGCCTGTTTTAAGTTATTTGATTTTAAGGGGTAAATGCCGATCATGTCAGAAAAAAATCAGTGCTAGGTATCCGATCATTGAGTTGATCACTGCGCTCTTGTTTTTGGCTGTTTTTGTGAAATTTGGTTGGAGTCCCCTTTTGATTTTTCGGGATTGGCCTTTTATCGTTGGGCTCGTAGCGATTACTTTTATTGATTTGGAGCATCGTATTATCCCTGACTCCTTGAGTTTGGGCGGATTGGCTCTGGGTTTGATCACTTCTGGAGCTGTTCCGGGGCTGGGGTTGATTCATTCTATTTCGGGGGCGGCTCTTG
>JAHFAC010000166.1 GCA_023250755.1 Bacteriovoracaceae bacterium
TGAATTAGAAATCTTGTAGTTCACTTTCTCAATCTCCGTAAAACGTTCAGCTTTGAAACAGTTCGCTCTAAAGTTTATTTTACTATTAATTAACTAAAATTATCAACTATTGATTTGCGATGCATTTTGTGTGTCGAAAATGATCTAGGTCTATCATCTGTTACCCCACGTTATCCCTTGACTGAAAAAATCAGCTGTGTGGAAAGTAGAGATTACTTTTGGGAGATGGCATGCTTCATGGATTGATCAAAATTTGGTTTCAATGGGTGGATCAGTGGGGATATTTCGGAGTTTTTGCCCTCATGGCCATGGAGAGTTCCATTTTTCCGGTACCCTCTGAAGTCGTCATGGCACCTGCTGCTTTTTGGGCAGCTCAAGGGAGGATGAATTTTTGGGGTGTCATCCTTGCGGGTACTTTGGGGAGTTATGCTGGTTCAGCGATCAGTTATTGGGTGGCTCAATGGCTCGGGCTTCCGATCATTCGTCGATATGGAAAATATTTTTTCTTTTCCCCAAGCAAGCTAACTCTCGCTGAAAATTGGGTTAGGCGCTATGGAGTATTTGGCATTTTCGTCGCACGGCTGCTTCCTGTGGTCCGGCATTTGGTTTCTATTCCTGCTGGGATTTTTAAAATGCCTTACTGGGGATTTAGCATCACCACGATTTTGGGTTCTGGGCTTTGGTGTACGGTACTTTCTTGGTTTGGCCGCGAGGTGATTGGCGGTTCACCGCAGTTGCTTCATTCGCCAGAAGAAATGGTCCGTGTGATCAAGGCCAAGTTGCTGTGGTTTGTTGCTGCTGTGGTCGCCCTTATCGGATTATATGCTGTTATGGTCTGCGCTAAGAGTCGGAGAACTTCTCCCAGTGTCTCGGGTTAAATCTATCCCATTTCGAACTGCCTTTAATTTGCTTTGTTGGGAAGGCGCCTTTGCCATGGCTTACGAGACTTGGACCGGGCCGATGTACATCAGTGGTCTGGGCGGTGAACTGGGAGTGGGCGTGGCGTGGGTTGCGTTTTTGATGACCCTCCCTTGGGTCGGGCAAATTGGACAACTGGCTGGGCTTTTTGCGTTTGAGAGGATTTCTTCTGTAAAGCGATACACGCTGTGGGTCGCTGCGATGGCCCGGGCGCTCTGGATTCTCCCTCTTTTTTGCGCGGGTTTTTGGGGTTGGAAAACGATGCAACAGGGGCAGCCCTTTCCAAAGAACGCCTGGTTTGCAGTCCTTGGGTTGACCGCCTGCTTTTCTGCATTATTTGCGAGTTCGAGCGCTGTTGCGTGGAACTCCTGGATGCGTGGGTTGATTCCTGCGAATTTTCGAGGCCGTTTTTTCGGAATCCGGCACACTCACCTGATGGGCGCGTTGATTCTTGCAAATCTTTCAGCGTCGATTTGGGTGGGATGGAAGCCGCAGGGATTTTTTGTAGGTTATGCGGTGATTTGTTCATTAGCGCTTTTAGCGGGAGCTCTCTCTTCTTTTCTTCTCGCGGGTGTTCCCGACGTTCGCATTAGAAAACACGTGAAGCAATCTTCTCCTCGTCCTTTGATCGAGATTTTTATTGAGCCCTTCCGAAGCGCTGAGTTCAGAAAGGTGGTGTTGTTCGGCGCTGCCTTCAACGGCGTGATTCAATTCGCAGGTCCCTACTTTCCTTATTACTTCACCAAGGAGCTTCATATCTCCATGAGTACGGTCGCGCTCTGGGCCGTCATTTCAAACTCAGGTTGCCTGTTGACCGCAGGGCTGTGGGGAAGGCGAATGGATCGGATCGGCAGTCCATTTTCTACGCTTTGGTTAGCTTGTCATTTAGTTGTCCTCTCTCCTCTGCCTTATGTTTTTCGCTCTGCTGACGTCATTCGATGGATTGCTCCGTTTGAATATTTCATCAATGGGATTTCATGGGCTGGTTTTTTTCTTTCAATGACTGCGCTGGTTTTCAGGACTGCTCCAGACGGAAAAAACGCGAGCTACTTCTCAGTTTACGCCGCTGTGGTGGGACTGGCGTGTGCTATCGGGACTTTGCTTGGCGGCCGAGTTGCTGAATGGCTCACTGCCTATGGGGGGTTTCGGGCTCTCTGGATAGTCGGCAGCGTGCTTCGTTTGGGTGTGCTCTGGGGATTATGTCCGAGGAGATAAGACTTGAGGGCCCAGGCCATTCAATGGGGCCCTCAATCATCTTATGGCTTAATCATCTTGTGATAGATAAATTGTGATAGATAAATTTGGTTATTTTTTTCGTTTGAAAATAAAAAATGTTTTGGTTTCGGGTGGAAACTGAGGAGCGGCTCCTGGTGCAATTAACCCTCCATCATCAATCTTCATAGGAACTGTTGTCCTAGCAGGTGAGACATTAGCAAATTCATCCAAGCCAATGACCAGTTCATCTTTGTCAATAAAGTAATTAAACGAACCGATGTTGATTGTACCACTACAAAGACTACTTCCGGCTTTAACTGATTTTTCAGCATTTGCTAAAGTTTTGACTATTTTTTCAGTTACTGTCACAGGTACCGATATTTCAAGTGGAATTTGAATCAATTTATCTTCAGGTGAAATACAATAGCTTGAGACAGTGAGGTGATCCATTTCTATTTTTATGACAGAATTTTCTGCTTCAGTTTTTTCGTCCACTAGGCTAAATCCCTGTGCTTCAAAGCGCAGTCTATCCAGAGTCCAAGAGCCGAGTATTGCAAGAGCGCTTTTACTGGCCTCACCATCGAATGGTTTGATTTCCGTTTTACTCAAGCACCCCCCTGTCAAAATTACAAAAAAACAAGAATTTATCATGAGACAGAAGTTTTTTTTAAAGTCGGAATAAAAAAATGACATAAGCACCCCCCTTGTTTAATCAACACCCTCTCTGGGTAGTTCGCTTTGTTTGTTTCAAGACCCGAGCCAAAAAAACCATAATTTGAATTATTAAGAGAGTATTGTTGCGTTTTCAGTCTGTTAGAGGGGCTTTTAAAGCATGAGCTTGTGGCGCGTCAGTATAGACATATTGTAAATGTATTTAATATTTTAGCTATGCAAATATATAATTAATTCTAGTATGTATTTTGTTTTATGGATAAAATTAAATTTTGAATAAACATTTAACACATGTTTAATTCTTGAGCATTTATTGAGAGAGTGTCTTTTTTTGTTTTTAATCTTGTGTCGTTCCCCTTCTTGTGATGATTTGATTCTTCTTTCCCGCGGGGGGGTCTCCCTATACAATAATCTGATACAAAGGGGCGCAACATGAATGTCCTCATTACCGGCGGCGCAGGATACATCGGAAGCCATACTTGCAAGTTGCTTGCGAAGAATGGCCATGTCCCCATAGCTTATGACAATTTAGTATACGGGCATCGCTCTGCTGTGCTTTGGGGGCCCCTTGAAGAAGGCGACATTGCTGAAGTGCAAAAACTTCTTGATGTGATCCGTCGTCACAAGATCGAAGCGGTGATTCATTTTGCAGCTTTTGCATACGTCGGTGAGTCCATTGAGCGTCCGGACAAATATTATAAAAACAATGTGGCAGGTTCGCTTTCTCTTTTTACAGCGATGAAAGAAGCAGGCATCAAGCGGATTGTCTTTTCGAGTACCTGCGCCACCTACGGAAATCCCGTGCAAGTTCCCATGAGTGAATCCCATCCTCAGCAGCCCATCAATCCTTACGGAATGAGTAAGCTCATGGTCGAGCGAATTCTCCAGGATTTTTCTTCAGCATTTGGATTTCAGGTCGCACTGCTTCGTTATTTCAATGCATCGGGTGCGGATGCCGAAGGTCAGATCGGTGAGAATCACGATCCAGAAACTCACTTGATTCCCCTGGCACTCAAAGTTGCATCGGATCAGCTTCCCGTCCTCACCGTTTTTGGTAACGACTATCCGACCCCTGATGGAACGTGCATCCGTGATTATATTCATGTGGCGGATTTGGCCTCAGCGCATCTTTTAGCGCTCAAGTATCTCGAGAAGAGCGGGGGCTGTACGGCGTTTAATCTGGGGATCGGAAAAGGCTTTACCGTAAAAGAAGTGATCGCTTCGGTCGAGCGAGTTACTGGAAAGAAACTCAATATTCGCCAAGGAGCTCGCCGTCCTGGGGATCCGCCCAGTTTGGTTGCAGACAGTTCAAAAGCCCAAAAAGAACTAGGCTGGCGCCCTCAGTTTACAGAAATCGATCGAATTGTCGAAACCGCGTGGAACTGGGAACGCAAGGGGTGAGTCCTATTTTTTTTGCCAAGTCTGCCAGTTCCCACTCGCATCTTTATAGCGGATTGTCCCGCTTGGCGGCTTAGGCGCGGCCTGGTGGGTTTGCCACTGATTTGAGCCCGGAGCTTTATAGCGAATCGTTCCACTGGGTTGTTTAGGTGGCGCTTTCTTTGGCGGTGCTGAATGTTTTACGGTAGTTTTTGCCAAAGCCACCGGTATTGCGAAGACCAGTAGTGTGATCCATATTAAATTTGATCCATATTTTTTGAACATACGTGTTCCTCTTATTTTGCTCACATCAACGTTTCGGACAAAGCGGCTGATTTTTCAAGGGATGTGTCCCCGTTGACCGCCAATTACCGAAAAAGTGAAATTCAGCCGTTTCCTATGGCAGGCTAAGGGCTTGAATTTCACTTTTTCGGTAAATTTTTGCTAGAAACAAAAGTGCCAATCTGAATTTTGCGTTTTTTTCAAGTTCCGTCCTATTCCCGCCGATTTTAATAAGGAAATGTCGAGTCGAAAGCGCGCGAGCATCTTGTTTTGGGGAGCTACTTTATTTTGGGTTGTTCTCTATGCATGGATCAGCCCGGAGTTTGGCGGGATCGATACTTATATCTTTAAAGATGCGGGTGTGAATTGGGCCATGGGTCATGGCTTTGTGACTTCGCTCCTACCGGGAAATCCTGGTCTAGATCCTCACCTCTACTCGAATTACCCCCCCACTTATCCACTTTTATTTGGGATTTACTCGAAGCTTTTCGGGATCGGTGCTTGTCAAAATACTTTTTTCAACCTGTTCATTGCCTGGTTCTGTGTTTTTCTCTGGTACCAACTTTTTAAGCGTTTCTTCAGATCTATGCCCGGATCGAGATTTCGGTGGCTGATTGTTGGGATTTTGGCCGCGTTGATTCCCACCGGCGCTCTGGGTGTGGCCA
>JAHFAC010000167.1 GCA_023250755.1 Bacteriovoracaceae bacterium
GAGTTAATGTCAGCTACGTCGCCTTTAATCTACACGACCCCATTCTGCGCAATCAGTCTGTCAGAAGTGCAATCGCTCGGGCGATTCCAAGAGATCAGATCATTTTATACAAGTGCCTTGGATTCTGCACTCGGGCAGACAGCCTGCTTTCTCCCTTCTTGAGTGAAAGCTATCCACTCCGAATCACTTTTGATCCAAATGACTCCGAAAGGCTCTTAGACCAATCTGGTTTTTTACGGAAAAAAAATGGAATTCGCTTTCAACTCCACTACAAAACCACTCCTGTGCGAGAAGGCCTCGAAACCGCACAGATCATTCAGGAGTCGCTTCGAAAAATCGGCATTGATCTCGTCCTAGATGTCGTAGAACCAGCGATCTTTCTTGCTTCGATTAAGCAGAGAGCCTTTCAGCTTTACTCATCCCGTTGGGTAGGCGTTGCAGATGGATCAATCCTCTATCGAACACTCCACTCGAAGCAAAAAAATAATCGGATTGGCTTTAGCAACCCGAGGATCGATCACCTGCTCGAGCAGGCCATGGGCGAAATGGATTCGCTCAAGCGCCATCAACTACTCAAACAGGTTCAGGAAAAAATGGCTGAAGAACTCCCTTATTTTCCTCTGTGGTTTTGGAATAATGCTCTCTTAATCCGTAAAAAAGCACAAATAGGAATCCAAGCCGGTCAACTTTCACTCAAAGGCGCGCTGGAACCCCTGACAGAAATCAGATAAAAAGAGGTGGTTATGGCTCTAAGAAAATTGTTGGCTCCTCTCCTTCCCAAGCCCGGCACCCCTGCAGAACTCCCCCTGGACGAAGCAAAACACGCACTTCAAGTTTTGAGGCTCGAATCAGGGGATCCGGTCGAAGTCATCGATGGCCATGGTAATGCAGTACACGCTCGACTTGAGCGAAGTGGAAAGCGAGTTTTTGTCGAATACATTGGGCCTGTAATTGTTGTGAACCCATCCGCACAAGTCCTCCCCATCACCCTCGAACAAGCGATCCTCAAGGGAGATGCTATGTCCTGGGTCATCGAAAAAGCGGTCGAACTCGGCGTTCAAAATTTTGTTCCAGTCGTTACCGCCAGGACTGTCGTTCAAATCGATAAAAAAGGACCAGAAGCCCTGGTTGCCCGATGGGAAAAAATTGCAAATCAATCCCTTAAGCAGTGTGGCCGGCTCCGGAAAATGAAAATTTGTGCGCCCAAGCTTCTTCAGGATTTAGAGTCTGGTGTTGATCGTTTTTGGTGCGATGAATCCACTCAGAACGAGTCCGCCTGTTTTTTATGGAATGAAATCGACAAAATTCCATTATCACTCTCTCAAGAAATCCATTTGCTCATTGGCCCAGAAGGAGGATGGGAACCTACCGAACGACAAATCCTCATGAGCTATCCGGATTTCGGCAACAGACGACTTCGTCAAATCAGTCTTGGCCCCCTCGTGCTCCGAGCTGAAACTGCTACGCTCTTTTCGATCAGCCTGCTCACGGGCTTTCTCAGGAAACTAGCCTGAAACCGCTTGACAGTCGGGCGCCTCGAAAGACAATGTATTGCTTATATGCAAGAGGAGCTAAAAAACAAAATCCAATTTACTCCCCTAACCCCAGGGCTTGGATTTCATCCTTTTTCAGATGGCTTACCCTACGCACCTGTAACCAAAGCTGGGCTCTCAGAATCCATGGGAACCGGGGCTGTCTCTGCGGGGGCACCTAAAATTGCGCGCCAGCCACAACGCCCTCTTCGAGTTTCTGTTCCGACTCCTTTTATTTCCGCCCAACCAACACCGGCCGAAATTGAGCCCGCTGAACAAAAATTTGGCTATTGGTATCTCTTAAAAAGAATTTTCGCTTACTCACTCGACTCAATCGTCAACCTAACACTTTGCCTGGCTACGTTTGCCTTCGCTTTTTGGAAACAAGGTTTGAATTTAGATGGGATGATCACCCCCGGCATTCTTGCTCTTTCAGCACTTTTTTTGATCGTTTTCAACTGGGCTCTCATCACGGCGCAAGAAGTTGCCTTTAACACCAGCCTGGGTAAACGTTCTTTTGGCCTCATACTCCCAGGCACTGCTCATGCCTGTTTTTGGAGAGCGTTTTTCTTTCTCATTAGCGTGGGGTTTTGTGGAGTCGGTCTGATGTGGGCGCTTTTCAAACGAAACAAACGGTGCTGGCACGATGTTGCAATGGATCTGCAACCGATTGAAATCGCTCGGCTCTGAGAGAAAGGCATTTCTGTGGCTTCTCATTCAATCTCACCGCGACCATTCAGCTCAAAAATAAAATCCCCAGTACAACTCAAGCAAATTCTTACTCGCCTCAAAAAACAAAACGCCCATCCTATTCCTGTTTTTACCAATGGATGCTTCGATCTTCTTCACAAAGGCCACGTGACTTATCTTTATAAAGCTCGCAAACTTGGCACTCACCTTATCGTTGCCATCAACAGTGATTCATCCGTCCGATTGCTGAAAGGCCCGAATCGCCCCATCAATCCATTGGCAGCTCGGGCTGCCGTCATTGCAGCGCTCGAGTGTGTGGATTTTGTCACCTGGTTTAGCGAAGAAACCCCGCAGAAACTGATACGCCAACTCCGTCCTCAGATTTTAACCAAAGGTGGAGACTACAGACCCGAACAAATTGCAGGTGCCGTGGACGTTCTCTCATGGGGAGGCAAAGTGCGGATTCTCCCTTTTGTTGAAGGTCACAGCACAACACGAATCATCAAACGCACAAAGAAGTAGGCAAAACCTGCCTCTTTTCCTTCAATTACTTTTTCTCTATAATGGAATTTAAGAAAGGGTGCTTTACCCATGGAAATCAGCAACTCTACGCGCAATGCTTTCGCGCTTGAAGATGAACGATTCCAGCAAGCTCTTGCCGAACACCGAGCTCACAAAAAATCTGCCCTCGATGAGTTAGAGACAGAGCATAAAAAAGAAATCGATAACCTGACCAATCTCTATCGAAAACAATCCGAAGATCTTGACAAAGCCTATCGGGTTGATCTTTCGCGACAAGGTGAAAATCATCAAAAAACCTTTGAAGAAATGCACAAGAATTTTGAAAAAGAAGTTCAAGTGGAACATGAATCCCAGGAAAAAGAATTTGAAAAAATACGTGATCGAGAACGAACCCGGGTTGAGGATTACCGGAAAAAACAAGAAGAACACCTCGAGCACCTTCATCAAAAATATCAAGAAACCATCGATGAAATGCAGAAAAATACAAAAACCTAGTTTTCAATTTTTACCCGTCAACAAGCCAGTTGGGCTAGCGACTCAACTGATTGAAGGCTATTGATCTGCCAACTTGTCCCACGCCTTTGGATTGAATTGAGATAAAAAATCAATTGCTCACAATCAAAAGGCTTTCTAATCACGTGATGAATCCCAAGCCGACGCGCCTCGTCCTCTATCGATGCACTAGCAGAAAACAGACATACGATGGGAGAGTCATCGTCCTTGACGGTCTTGATCTTCTTGAGCGCCTCTGTAAATTTTTGTGCTGAGATCCCCCCAGTCTGAAGATCCAGAAGAATCAAATCAAATGAATGCTTCTGAAGCAAGGGAAGCCCCTGCTCTCCTCGCTCAACTGAAAGGACTTCATGCCCTTCGATCTCTAGAGCAAACCTCAAAGTTAGGGAAATACTGTAGCTGTCCTCGACTAAAAGAATACGCACCGAACTGGCTTCTAACTTTACAATGAGAGCCTGACAAGAAGAATTGGCCTTCGTTCCTTATTTTCTGTCACCTCTCAGAACCCGATCAAAAAATGCAACTGAAACCATCGAGAGCCCAAAAACCAATGCCACGGGAAAAGCTGCGCCAGAAGAAAAATGTGCTGCCAACACCTCTGGAAAAGATTGAATAAAAAGATTAAAAACAAAAATCCAGGTAAACAAGCCCCAAACTAATCCCATCCCAAGAAGTGGCAAAAGCGAATTCGTCCCTGTAAAATGCGCAAAAATGACACCCAGAATCATAGCAAAAATCTCATAAAATGCTGTTCCAACCCAAATCGCATTCCAATGCAGGCCAAATTCAGTCGCTGATGCTCCTAAAAAAGGAAGAGCGCCTAACTTTAAAAAATAAAAAATCTCTTTATTTGCGATAACAGACAAAACTGAGGCAAACGCGATCATCACGGCTCCGGCCAAGAGCCCCCCCATTGCACCTGCAATTAAACGCGTGGGATCCCAACGCAGCCAAATTTCGACTAAATTCATCTCTCCTGGGTCTTTTAGGCCTGGGTGTTTTAAGTCATTCGATTGATTTTCATGCATAGAAGAACCCCATATCAAAAAAGTGCAGAAAAAATGACTGAATTTATTGACACATTACGACTTCATGGTCGAGCATATCTCAAATGCCGCGTTTCTTAGAAAAAATTTCTGCTGCTGAACTTCAGAGTCTTTCTTTGATGCAAACTGCATTTTTTTTCCCGGTCGGCCCACTTGAGGATCATGGTCCTCATCTCCCCTTGGGTCTAGACGGAGCCGAAGCTGAAGCCGTTTGCTGGGCCCTGGCGGAAAAATTAGAACTCGATCAAAAAAATTGGGTAGGTGTGATCATGCCAAGGATGCCCTTGGGTATTGAAAGCAATACCACGTCCTGTGCCATTACGGTTCGGGGATACGTACTCCGAGACTGGTTGGTCGACTCTTGTACAGCGCTTTTTCACTTGGGCTTTCGTTATTTTATTTGTCTTTCGGGACATCCTGGACCCAGACAACTCACCGCAATTGAAGAGGCTAGCAAAATTCTCGATAGAAAAGCGGGGGGGATTTGGCCTCTTCGGCTTCTCAAGGGACGGCATAATCTTCCTGTTCTAGTCTCAGCAAGCTCAGCTTTGCCTAAAACCCCTGGTATTGCACCCACTTTACTCTGGCCAGATCCCAAAGAGCACGGGGGAAAAAGAGACACTTCGGTGGCCCTCCACCTCATGGCTGATCAAGTTGGCTCAATTTATCAAACCTTGCCCAGACATGATCGGGCAGACACTTCATTAGAACGACTGATCAAGCGGTGGAAAAAACAAACTTCAGGATATTGGGGCACGCCAAACGAGGCCCGGCCTGAAGTGGGGGAAAAAATCCTCAAGGATCAAGTAGACACTCTTTACC
>JAHFAC010000168.1 GCA_023250755.1 Bacteriovoracaceae bacterium
AAGAAGAAGATTAATTCTCGGACTTATCTTCAAAAATTGAATTTAATCGCCCCGGTGTTGGATTATTCCGGTTTTCGATCAGCGGACCTGGTGGTGGAGGCCATTGTCGAAAAAATGGATGTGAAGAAAAAAGCCTTTCAGGAACTCGAAGGCTATGTGAGAGAAAATTGCATTATTGCCTCCAATACTTCCTCGCTTTCGATTAATGAAATGCAAAGGGTGTTGAAGAATCCAGAACGCTTTGTAGGCCTTCATTTTTTTAACCCAGTTCACAAGATGCCTCTAGTTGAAGTCATCCGCGGAGAGAAGACTTCGGATGAAGCTGTCGCGACCGTGTTTCAAATGAGCAAGAGGCTTGGCAAGACGCCGATCGTAGTCAAAGATGCTCCCGGTTTTCTCGTAAATCGGCTTTTGATGCCCTATTTGAACGAAGCGACTTGGCTTTTAGGGGAGGGAGTGCCTATTGTCGAGCTGGATCAGGTATTGCTCGATTTCGGGATGCCGATGGGCCCCCTGGAGTTGATTGATGAAGTGGGTGTGGATGTTGCCGAAAAAGTAGCTCATATTTTTCACGAGGCATTTGGTGAACGAGCGAGCTCGGCATCCTTTCAGTCGAAAGTAGTTGAGGCGGGAAGGATGGGTAAAAAAAGCGGCAAAGGTTTTTATGTCTACTCCAACTCGGGCCGTGAAAAAGAATTGGATTCTAAAATTTATGAAATTATCAATGTGATGCCACAGCCTGGGGTTGTTTCAGCTGAGGAAATTTTAGAGCGATGCATGCTCCCGATGATCAACGAAGCGAGTCGTTGCTTGGAGGAGGGGCTCGTCTCTGGGCCTTCAGATGTCGATCTGGGCATGATTATGGGGACCGGGTTCCCCCCCTTTCGTGGAGGACTACTCAGGTATGCGGATGAGTTAGGCGTGAAAAGAGTGGTGGAGCTACTCCGTAAGTATGAAAAACGCTTTGGAGCACGATTTTCTCCATCCCCAGCTCTGTTGAGAAGGGCGGAGCATGAAAATGAAAAAGAACAGCGGTTCTATTCTCACTGACCGTTTGTCTGATCGAGGGGCACTCAGGCACTTGTGGCAAAGCCCTTGGACGGGATGGGTGGGGTTTCGTTATCTCAAGTCCAAAAAGAATTCTCGTTTTTTGAGTTTTATTACTTTTATTTCGATTACTGGGGTGGCCCTTGGCGTGACTGCTATGGTGGTTGTTCTTTCAGTAATGGATGGATTTGAGGCAGAGATGAAAAAACGCCTCATGTCCTCTGATCTCCATGTTTTGATCACGCCTACTTCGGAGGTAGATGGGTTTAAGGAGGGTTACGCTCCTAAAGACGCACTGGCGGGGACCCGCTTGCCAGATGCGCTTAAATCCAACCCCGAAGTTTTGGATTTCTGGCCTGTGCTCACCACGGAGGCAATTCTCAAGACGGGACATAAGGTCACTGGCGTAGTCGTTAAAGGTGTGACTGAGGAGCGTCTCAAGCGCTTGCGCACTCAGGTCGTCGAATCTGTAGGTGCACCGATGCAGTTTCCGGGGGTTTTTATCGGGCAAGAGCTTGCCTATGAGATGAATATCCTTCCTGGCGATGAGGTGACATTGGTTTCTCCGACAGAGACCGAGGGACCCCTTGAGGCGGTTCCACGCCTCAAGCGTTTTACCGTTGAGGGGATCTATCATTCAGGTCTCCCCGAGCAAGAACTCCATACACTTTTTTCGGCAGAGGCTCCAGTTCGGTCCTTTCTTCGAAAGGCGGACGTGATTTCTCAGTGGGAACTTACGCTCAAGGATTTCGAAGCCTCTCCTCAGGTCGCGGCGCAGGTGAGGGCATTGATTCCGCAATTTAAAGTTCAGGATTGGGTTGAGTTGAACGCTCATCTTTTTTCTGCGCTGAGGCTTGAACGAATCAGCATGTTCGTGATGCTTGCTTTTATCGTCGTTGTAGCTTCTTTTAATATCGTGACGACTTTAACTCTTATGGTGATTGAAAAAAAACGAGAAATCGCGATTTTGAAAGCAATGGGGGCTCGCTATGGGCAAGTAGCCGCGATTTTTCTTGCCGAGGGCTTATTTATCGGATGTGTTGGAATTGCCAGTGGTTGTGGGGCTGGGTTTTTGGTTTGTTCATTTTTAAGGCGATATGAATTCATCACTTTGCCTGATGTTTTTTATGATCGTACTTTGCCTGTGACCTTCGACCCAGCCTACTATGGGTTAGTTGCCGTTGCCGCGTTGATGATCGTACTTTTTGCCTGTTCCTATCCCAGCCGCCGAGCTGCTCGCCTTAATCCATTGGATGGGATCCGCTTTGGATAGTCTGACTGCCCCATTTATTTTAAAAAGTTTCTAGGGTTTCATGAAGATGCTTCGAAAGGCCTCGATGACCGGGAATGAAAAACCATCAAAAATATTTCTTTCCATTTCTTGGAGAGAGTTCATTCCAGGGACGCGTTTTGAATTTTCAAGTATTCGAACAAATTCGTCACTGAGCCCAACAATCTCGGCAACACGATTAATCTCAGAAGGTGGGATTTTCCCAGGGAAGCCTTTGTTATTTCTTCTTTCATGGTGTTGCGCGATCGCCTGACGCGTCGTTGTGTCTACATTTTGAAACTGAGAGACCATTTCAGCGCTTGCGATCGGATGGTTACGGTATTGGTTTTTCTCTTCTTCGGTCATCTTGGATTCATCATGTGTTTGAAGATGGGGCAGGAGTTGATAAAGCGCAATATCATGGAGAAAGGACGCGATGCCTACGGTTTCAAATGCACGAGTGGACTCAATCTTAAGAGGGGAGGTGAGAAGTGCGGCAACAATGGTCGTGCTCACCGCGTGGTCATAGGCGTGGGCATTGGCCAGAAATACCTGAACTGCCTGCTCTTGGCTGACATTCAACTTTCGAGTGAGGATGTGGATATTGGATAAAAACTCAAAAATGGAGTCAAAACTCTCTTCTTGAAGCCCCTGTTTGCGAATTGTGTCAATCAGTGCCTCGCCTTGATTGAGTGATTCAGAATATTTGATTTCATATGAAATATCCGGATTGCTGATCAGAGAGTGTGAGAGAATCGTGCAATAGGTGAGACAGCGTTTTTGTGCCTCTTTTTTAAGATAAAAATGAGGAACTCCCTTTTCAAGATAGGTCAAAGTTCTTTGGGGTGATAGGGTGTCACGCGCATCTAGGATTTTTACATGCCGGCCTGAGGGCAGGCGAACATAAATATCAAAAAATGAGGGGACCCCTCCAAGGAGATCTGCTGTTGCAATCGGAACGAATTCAGCGTCTTCAGTTTGCGTCGCCTCAATGCCTTCTTGGTTCGGGTGATAATTGAAAACTTCTTCACTGATATTTTTTTGGATGATTTCGTCCGTGAGAGGTTTTTTAATCGCTTTGGCGATAGCAAGTCGGGTCATTTCTTGAACGGAGAGGGGGTCTTTCTGGTCATATAATACAAAAAGAGGAACTCCGGGCCGATGTTTGTGCGCCAGGGCGATGGTTTGGAGAAAACCAGGTTTGGTGAGCACCGGATTAATGAAGATCGCAGCAAATTTTCTATTTGAATCCAGGAGCGCCGCTTTTCCTTCCTCACCCGTTTTGGCAAAAACAGTGGGGACACGGTATGGGCTTCCGGCATATTGCGCTAATTCACTCGAATCGATGACTAGAGTGGAATAAGTCGACTTCTCCATGTCTAGCTCCCCTGGCTACAGTAGCGCATCCTTAGAAGTGTAACGAGAAGAGAACTCCAAGACAATGTAGAATGCACGAACCGGGCGCATTGCCAAAATTTTGACTGAGCTTGTTCGGCATGCCGTCTGCAAGTCAGTTGAACAGGAAAAAATCCTAAGAAATGGAGAATGCCATGGTAGCTCAAGATAATCATCAAATTGTTCGTAATTTTTATGATGCTTTTAACAGCCGGGACTATCACCGTGCAGCCGGTGTTTTTTCAAACGACTGCACTTTTAAACTGATTGGATTTAATACGACCTATCGAGGAGCATCCGAAATTCGCCCGATGCTGGAAGGTTGGGTGAGGGCTTTTCCGGATCTCAAGCTCGAAATCAGTAACCTGATTTCGAGTGGTGAGTGGGTTATAGTAGAGATAAAAGGACGTGGAACTCATCGCGGGACGCTCAGCACCCCAGATGGGGATTTGTCACCTACTGGACAGCATGTTGAAATGCACTCTTGCGATGTGATTCAATGTCAAAATGGCAAGATATCTTCAGTCCATTGTTACTTGGAGACAGGTGAATTATTGAAGCAGCTTGGACAAAAAGTGTTTAAAGGTGCTGCGTAACGAGTTGAAACAGTCTTTTATCGTTTTTGTAAAGAGGGGTTCATGAATTTTTATGAACCCCTCTTTACTTAGGCATACGGGTTGCTAATGACTCCTCTGGTCCTGCTTTAATCGTGCAAAATTCAAAATGCTCAGAGGAGAAAAAAAGTATGCTAAAACAAGCCTGTTATGGATTTTTGATTTCATTTTTTGCCGTTGCGGTTTTGAATGGTGAGTGTAACGCAGTCGCGACGTCAATGGAGGTGATTGGAAAAGTTTCATTTGAAAAGCGTCAGACCATCATTCCCTTGGTGATTTGCGAAGCGGAACCCTGCTTGCGTTCTGAGCCATACTGGGTGTTGATACTGGAGCAAGACGAAAAGAGATTTGAGTTGGGAGCAATTTTTGCGAAAGGAAGCGATAATGCTCCTGAGTCAATTGAACTGTTAGGAGTGCTGATTCGTCCAGGCGCAAGAATTCAACTGGAAGGTTGGGTGAGTTTGCTCAGCGAAAAATACGCCGTGATTACGCATCCCAAACGAGTCAGTGTCTTGATGGATGCACAGAATTAGGCCTAATCGGATTAGGGTTGATTAGATTGGGCTTGGAATGAAGTGGTGGTGGATTCGTCCGTTTGGGCTCGGGTGCGCGAGATCCTGTTTTGCTGAGAAGGCGAGTGATCTCTCGCCATTTTTCACGATCTTCTGGAGTCACTAAAGATAGGGCTTGTCCTGATGCGCCAGCTCGAGCGGTCCTCCCGATTCGGTGGATATAATCCTCTGGCATTTGGGGTAAGTCATAATTAATCACATGAGCA
>JAHFAC010000169.1 GCA_023250755.1 Bacteriovoracaceae bacterium
AATGTTCCCCACCTAGCAGAAAGCGTTGAAAGAAACTCCAGATTTGTCGAATCCAACTTGATCGGGGTCAACGACGCATAACCCGAATCCACGCTGAGGCAATCCGTGTTTTCTTCTCGACGAAATCCGCGATAATGGCCGCCCACCCAATAATAATCTTTTCCGCGATGGTCCTTGCGCCTCAGTATACTGCCGCTGTAATAGCGAAACCCTTGACGAGTGAGTTGAATCCCCTTCACTTTTTTCATAGGGAGATCTGGAACATTCAAATTCAATAAAGTGTGTTTAGGGATATTCATGCGATCCATTTTTTTCAAAAGCTTCACTGCCATCTTTGCGGCAGTTGAGTAATGAAGTTTGCTTTCAGGAAGACCTCGGGCAAAGTTAACCGAGAGGCTGACAGCGAGAGCAGGAATTCCCAAGATACCGGCCTCTCGCGCTGCCGACACTGTTCCGGAATAATAAACATCTTGCCCCAAATTAGCCCCACGATTGATCCCAGAAACTACCAGATCTGGCATTCCTCCGATCACTTCACGAATTCCCAAATACACACAATCGGCGGGAGAACCACTGACTCCGTAAAAATGATGTCCCATGGGAATCATGCGAAGCGGTTTATGAATCGTGAGCGAGTGTCCGGTTGTACTTTTTTCCTCCAAAGGGGCAACAACCCAAACTTGGCCGAGCTTCCGAAGTTCTTGATAGATTGCTCGAAGACCCGCGGCATGGACTCCATCGTCGTTAGAAAGTAAGATACGCATATAATTGAATTGTACGCCCGAGAAGGCAAAGAGCAAACTTCAAGCCACGCCAAATTCTTGACAGCCCATGCTATCGCAAAAGAGGGTCTCGCTCTTGCGCCTTTTTTTCAAGATCTCGATTTCGTCTCTCTCCCTCGGGCGTGTTAACGCTCGAATAAGTACAACGCACCTTCGCTTTTTCGAGACAAGCACATGCATTAACTAAAATCGAGTGCCCTAAAAAAACAGACCCCAAAGTAGAGAGGGGACCCGCTTTAAGATCGGATGCAATCGGCACTGCTGCATCCCCTACGGCCCCATCCAAATCGACCACTTCATCGGTAATTTCAAAAAGGCGTTTTTTTGACAGATGCCGAGACGCCACTGCTTGGCTATGAACTATGCTCGTAAATGCAACCGTAAAAAGTCCACGCTCTTTCGCTTCCAGCGCCAAATCAATCCCTGCTGAATTAATCCCCGACTGAGAGGCAATCCAAAGCATTTCTCCTTTTACAGGCTGAGCGCGTGCCAAGAGACTCGATGCGACTCCGGATGTCCGTTCAAGACGCCTCACGATAGGAGGCCCCGCGGTCGGGAGTAAAAACTCAGCAACCAAAGGGAGAATGAATGAGGCGCCTCCTGCGCGATGGTAGAGTTCAAGCGGAAACAGTGCAGAATGCCCACTCCCGAAAACAAGAAGTGAGCGTCCTCTCTTAACATTCGACACGAGGCGAGAAGAAAGACGTCTCATGACCGGCTCATTTTTTTTAGAAATTTTCTCAAGATGGGCCAATGCGACTTCTGCGAAACTTTGCACATTCACGGTAGGCATCAATCTATTCTATCCCAGAGCAACGCGGGCGCAACCCCCCCGTATCGTTCATCTATCACCTATCCATTGTCACCCACTAATATGATTACTGAACCACTTGCGAGGTGACCTCAGTGATTCCTCCGAATCCACTGCCCACCAGATTGAGCGTCAGATTGAAATCCACGCCGCCGCAGAGCCCTGAATCATCGGGGCGCACTTTATCACAGGGCTTGAGGGTATAGTTCAGCTCAAACTTCCAGCATCTTGAGGGCCCCTGAAACCTCAGTTGCCCATCCACCCCCAATATCCGATTCTGCTGGGTTCCATCGGAGTTAACAGTGAGGAGACTATCTCTGATCAAATTGTAAGAAATAGCAATCCTAGGTAAAATATAATCAGAAAGCGAGTAGCGCAGTCCCGCACTAATGCTATTGGTCTTTGAATCAGTCATACGTAAAGTATAGCGTAAATCCAGGCTTCGATCGTATTCCAGGATTTGGTACTTCATCCCTCGATTCAACACATAAGAAAAACCCAAAGTAATCGCGCTGCGACTATCTATGTCTGAGACTTTTCCATAAGGAAAGTAGGTGTAATCGGCACTCCCATTCCACTTATCAAAACTTAATCGCAGACCTACTATAAACGGTGAAAACGGCTGTCGATCCTCGGGCGAGAGTCTGAACTCGCGAAAATTTACGGTTTGTCCAGCTCGTAGCTCTACGATCTTTTGATAATCTGCATTACCAGACTTGATACTTCCCCTGCGCCGAATCAGCTGGGTCGTGAAACCATAAGATAAAGATTTTCCGATCGGAGTAAAATACTCGTTGTAGTTTCGGCTGCTGTCGATCGGGACAATGTCATAGCTATCGAACTGATACCCAGAAAAACCGTTATCCTTTGCATAATTCATTTGATCTAAAAGCGGATGCGGAATCGAGGGCTCTTGAATGTACGGGATCAAATTAAATGTCAAGAATGGGCGCACGAGATGTTTGATCTTCGGGATGTCAAGATCAGAGGTCTCATAAATCCTTTCTAACTGAGCGGTAAAATCAGTTCTAAATAAAAGATAGCTGCGCGATAAATTAGGCACAGCATTGTGAAATGAATAGAAAAACAAACGGTCCTCGAAAGACGGGACGATTGAAAATGCATCCCAGGGGCGAAGTGTCGTATAGAGAGAGGGGGTCACCATCACTCGGGTTGCCCTGCGAATCGGATCTTTGCCCAGATCAGGCCCCACTGGGTCAATGACCGGGTTAAAAGCGTCTCGATCAAAGTCACCACCCGTACGAGTAAAGTTGGTCATCCCCACAGTCACACCAGCGGCCACCGGGGTGTTAAATAAAAACCGATCGTTGGTCGTCAGAACAGCCGTAGGGAAAGCCTGGACTGTCTTTGCGTCAAACTCCATGGGATTGGGATTGATCAAGTTGCGATAGCGTTGCGCCTCTACAAACGCGCTGATATCTTCAGTGGCGCGAGAGAGGCTCAATGACGATCTGATCGCCGCATCCTCGGAGCCCTGGACATCCCCTATTCTCCTCGGATAAAAATTATCGCTCACTTCAGCGAATTTAAATTTTTCATCAATCTTAAAGGGCAGCTCCTGCTTCTGCTCCAATGAAATGGCCCACCGATGAGGAGTTTCACGGATCGTCTTTCCTTCATTCAGATTTTTTGTATGGATAAATTGCTCAAACGCAGGATCCTTGACATAAAATAAATCTGACTTACCTTCGCTTCGATCGCCTAACTTGTACCGGCCTTCCCACTCAAAGCGCGGCCCGAAACCTCCCCAATACCCCAACCCAAAGAGCATGTCTGTACTGCGATTGATGGCCCAAAAGAAAGGCTGAGTCACTCTGACTCCCTCACCCGCAAGTCGAATCTTAGGGAGCAAAAATCCAGTTTGCCGCTTCGTTTTAAGAGGGACAATCATGTAAGGCATCCAAAATATCGGGATATCCTTTACCCGCACTGAGACGTTGGACATGTAAGCATAGGACTCAAACTCCATGTCCACATCTCCGCCCTGAAATGTCCAACTCTGTGGGCAATCCCAGCAGGTGCTGTAATCCCCTCGATGCGTTTGAAACCGACCTGGGCCGAGTTTATTAATTCGCTCTCCAGTCAAACTAAAGTGCTCACCCGCCACCCGCCCACCCAGGATCGTCCCAGTTCGGCTATCTAAATTAAAATGCATTTCATCGCTGTAAATCACCACATCGGTTGCAACATAAATGCAATTGCCCCGGGCATCTAATGTCCGGGTTTCTTTATCAAAAGTAATGTAATCGGCGGTGATGCTTTCATCGGGCTGATGAACTGCGGCATGCCCAATCAGTTCAACCCGGTTACCGTTTCGATCCCAAATTGTTTTGTCCCCCGACCAATGCATCGGGGCATTCTCTTGGGCACCCTGTGCGCTTAAGGCAAACGCAAGGAAGAGTGTCAGGAAAATCGGCATGTGTATCGACCCAATCTCCACATCCACTGCTTCAACTCATAGGCTAGATCCGTACGAGCGACAATCCGATCTACAAATCCGTGTTTCAGAAGAAACTCACTGCGCTGAAATCCAGGTGGAAGCGGTTGACGAATCGCCTGCTCAATCACGCGTGGACCTGCAAAACCAACCAGAGCTCCAGGCTCTGCCAAAATCACGTCTCCCAACATCGCAAAAGAAGCCGCCACCCCACCGGTGGTAGGATCTGTAAGAATTGAAATAAAGGGTATCCCCTCGCGCCTAAGACCGCCTAATGCACTCGTCGTCTTCGCCATCTGCATCAGCGACAAGATCCCCTCTTGCATGCGTGCACCTCCACTCGCAGAAACCACCACAGCAGGGAGACGATCCAGCAAAGCTGCTTCAAAAAGTCGGGTCACCTTCTCTCCCACTACGACCCCCATGCTGCCACCCATAAACTTAAATTCAAACACACCCAGGTGATAAGAAAGCCCTTGAAGCTTAGCCTTTCCGGCTACAAACGCATCTCTTAGACCTGTTCCGTTTGCCGCGAGTTTCAATCGATCTCGGTACGGTTTCTGATCATCAAATTCGAGTGGGTCCGTAGAAACCAGCGCCTCTGCATATTCGTCAAAACTTCCTTCATCCGTCAGCATTGCAATGCGATCTGCTGCCGACATGCGAAAGTGAAAGGAGCACTCAGGACAAACCTGGAGACTTTCCTTTAGGACTTTAGATTGTAAAATCTCTGCGCAGTGCGAGCATTTAACCCAAAGACCTTCAGGCACTTTAGAAGGGCGCTGCGAAACCGCCACTTTCATTTTGGGGGTCTTTAGATCATCAAACCAGGTCATGATCCAGAAACTTAACAGGCCCGATGCAGAGAATCAATCACAGTTCGAGAGGCTAGACCCCCCAGAACCCTTGCCCATTTTTTCACTTTGAAAAGCCTGAACAAAAGCCTCGACCACCTGGGGATCGAATTGAACTCCACTATATTTCACGATTTCATCAAATGCCTTCTTGGGCGGCAAGCCCTTGCGATACGGTCGAGTGCTGACCATGG
>JAHFAC010000170.1 GCA_023250755.1 Bacteriovoracaceae bacterium
TGCCGCCATTTTAAGGCACCTCAGTATTTCATGTTTTAAAGGCAATTGGAGTTCTAATGGTTTTTCCCTGACTTTAAAGAGAAGTGGATGTGAATCTCTAAATGAATTAGGCGGTTTTGGTTGCGATTATTGGCGTGAAGCTCTGGATGGCTTTGTTACGGGAGCAGGCGAAAGTGAGCGTTTTGCCCGCCATCACAGTCACGGCCATGGTGACTCAGAATGCATTGATGTGCTTTTTAATGAGAATGACTCCTCAGAAAAATTCGGGACAATTCCAGCCGATCTTGAAAATGCACTCGATTTAATCAAAAAGCGTTTTGAATCGATGAAAATACGACTTTTATTTGAAGGTCTTTCTGAAGGGATTCTCTATTACCGGATTGAGGCAACAGAAGGGGCCTTATGTGGCACTGCTGCTAAATTGATGCATGACTCCCTTAAAAGACAAATCGCTGGCCGATTTCCATCTCTAATTTCTCGGGATGTAACTCCCATTGCTGTCTATGGAGGTAACTCATGACCGATCATCATCAAGATAAAATCAACGAAGGACGCAGAAAATTTCTCAAGGAGATTGCGGTTGCGGGCGCATTTGCCGCGAGTCACACCGCATTTTCTGCCTCGATTCGGTACTTCAAACCCATGCAAATCGATAATCCACTTGCCTATTATCCAAATCGAGACTGGGAAAAGGCTTATCGCGATATTTTTAAACCGGACTCCAGTTTTGTTTTTCTTTGTGCACCCAATGACACTCACAATTGTCTTTTAAAAACCTATGTCAAAAATGGAGTCGCTGTCCGAATTGGCCCAACCTATGGCTATGGAAAGGCAACTGATCTCTATGGCAACCAGGCCTCCCATCGTTGGGATCCCAGGATTTGCCAAAAAGGCTTGGCTCTAGTTCGAAGGATTTATGGTGATCGACGCCTTAAGGCCCCAATGATCCGGCGTGGCTTTAAGCAATGGGTTGATGAGGGATTTCCTCGTGACGCTACTACAGGGCGTCCTGATGCAAAATATTTTCAACGTGGAAAAGACCAATGGCTCCGCCTGAGCTGGGATGAGGCTTACGACGTTGCAGCAAAGGCGATTGAGAATATTTCAAGAACCTATTCAGGGGATGCTGGGGCCTCACTCCTAAAATCACAGGGTTACGATCCTGCCATGATTCATGCCATGGAAGGGGCTGGCACACAGACATTGAAGTTCAGGGGGGGAATGGCATTTCTGGGAGCAACCCGAATTTTTGGGCTCTATCGATTTGCTAACATGTTGGCTCTTTTGGATGCGAAACAACGTGGCGTAACCTCAGAAAAAGCAGTCGGAGCACGGGGCTGGGACAGTTATAGCTGGCACACTGATTTGCCGCCTGGACATCCCATGGTAACAGGCTCACAGACCAACGATTTTGATCTTTTCTCAACTGAATACGCAAGATTGATTATCGCTTGGGGGATGAACTGGATTACAACAAAAATGCCAGACTCCCATTGGATGACCGAGGCACGACTCAAGGGGGCTAAGACGGTAGCAGTCACCGTTGAGTATAGTGCAACCGCCTCAAAAGTTGACGAAGTAGTGGTGATCAGGCCGGGAACGGATCCCGCTTTCGCTCTGGGATTGGCACAAGTGATTATCTCGAAGCGACTTTACGATCGTGACTTCGTAGAGAAAAATACGGATCTCCCCTTTTTAATCCGATTGGATACGTTACAGCCCCTCAGGCCTGAAGAGGTGTTTTCGGATTATCAGGCCCCGGAACTTGAAAGCCTCTCATTCCTAAAAAAAGGTGAAAAATCTCCTGCTGGACTGTCCCAGAAAAAACAGTTTGCACCTGAATCCATGAGCGCAGAATTCAGGCCTTATTTAGTCTATGATCAGAAAAAGAAAAATTTGGTCGCTGTCACTCGAGATGATTTTGGAGTTCACTTCAACAAAAAAGACAGCTCACCTGATTTACGAGCCAGCCGGACAATCAAGCTTTTGAATGGCACAGAGGTAAAAATCAGGACTGTTTTTTCTCTCACCGAAGAATACCTGAACCGAAATTTCACACCCAGACAAACAGAACAGGTCACTGGAGCACCCGCCCGAGCTATTGTCTCGCTAGCCATCCAGATTGCCAACAACAAAGAAAAAACACTTTTTGCGTGCGGTATGGGCCCTAATCAGTTTTTCAACTCTGACCTGAAAGACCGCGCGATCTTCTTGGTGGCTGCTCTTACAAGAAATGTGGGATTTCCGGGAGGTAACGTCGGGAGCTATGCCGGGAATTACCGTTCAGCACTCATTGGGGGAGAACCTCTCTACGCGACAGAAGATCCATTTAATCTCCAACTCGAGTCAGGGGGTAAGGTCACAACAAAAAAATACCTGCACTACGAATCATTGCACTATTTTAACTATGGAGATCGTCCGCTCCGGGGCGGAAACAAACTTTTTACAGGTGAGGGACATATACCAACACCAACCAAAGCGATGTGGCTGAATAACTCAAACTCGGTGATCGGAAATATCAAATGGCACTTTGATGTCGTCAACAACACGCTGCCGAAATTAGAATTTATTTGCTACTCTGATTGGTGGTGGACCGGATCATGCGAATATTCTGATCTGGTTTTTGCAGTAGACAGCTGGGCTGAGTTTAAATCTCCAGACATGTGTGGCTCTTGCACAAATCCATTCATTCAAATTTATCCGAGAACACCTCTCGCGCGCGTTTTTGATACTCAAAGCGATATTGATGTGATTGCAGGAGTTGCTAAAAGCCTGGGTCGCTTGATCGATGAGCCACGTATGGAACAAATGTGGAAATTCGCACTTGAGGGCAATGTACACGAATACCTACAGCGCATCATCGATGGTTCAGCAACACTCAAAGGTTATACGATCCACGATCTTGAAAAAAAGGCACAGGAAGGAATCCCTGCGCTGATGAACAACCGGAGCTATCCGCGCATTTCTTCTTACGAACAGGCCAAGTCTGAGCAGCCCTGGCATACAAAATCGGGTCGCTTGGAATTTTACAGACCCGAACAAGAGTTCATCCAAAGCGGGGAAAACATGATTATTTACCGTGAGCCTGTCGATTCGACGCCTTACGAACCCAATGTCATCGTTGCGCACAAACATGTTGCTCTACGGCCAAAATCACCCAAGGACTACGAGATGGATCCTAACGATCTCTCTGTTGAGAGCAGACAGGTCCGCAACGTCATCAAAACGCCAGAAGAACTCCTAAAAACAAAACATCCCCTTCGCCTCAAAATGTACACCCATGTGTATCACACACCGAAATACCGGCATGGTGCGCACACGACCCCCGTTGATACCGATTATACATCGGTGTGGTTTGGGCCTTTTGGAGATGTTTATCGACATGATAAGCGCATGCCATCGACTGTCGAGGGCTATGTCGACATTAATCCCCTCGATGCAAAAGAGCTAGACCTTGAGGACGGCGATTATGCTTACATCGATGCAGATCCAGAGGATCGACCCTTTCGCGGCTGGGAAAACCGTCCAGAGGAGTACAAGGTCGCACGCCTGATGCTCAGGGTTCGTTACTATCCCGGTACGCCAAGGGGAATCGCGCGAACCTGGCACAATATGTACGGTGCTACATTTGGCAGCGTAAAAGGACACGAAACCAGATCTGACGGATTGGCAAAAAATCCTGAGACCAACTACCAAGCAATGTACCGGTACGGCTCTCATCAAAGCGCCACGCGAGCATGGCTCAGACCCACTCTCATGACCGACGGGCTGATTCACAAGGGAATGTTTGGCCAAGGGATCTCAAAAGGTTTTGAACCAGACATTCATTGTCCAGTGGGCGCACCTCGTGAATCTTTCGTGAAGATTACAAAAGCAGAGGCAGGTGGCCTGGGAGGTACCGGCAAGTGGCGGCCTGCTGAGCTGGGCTATCGTCCAACTTATGAAAATCAGGCAATGAAAGCTTACTTGAAGGGAAAATTTCTAAAAAAATCTTAGTAGAAAGCAGGGGAACCTGATCATGACAAAAGTGAAGAACTGGCATCTTAAACGAGAAATGGAATATCCCTATGAGGAACATCGTCCCAAAAGACAGTGGGCGATTGTTTTTGATCTCAATAAATGCATTGCCTGCCAAACCTGCACACTGGCTTGCAAAACAACCTGGACCAGCGGCAAAGGCCAAGAGTACATGTTTTGGAACAACGTCGAGACCAAGCCCTATGGAAGTTACCCCCTGGCCTGGGACGTTCGAGTTCTTGAAAAATTAGGGCATCAAGCCTGGGCAAAAAATGGCATATACCCAGGAAAAACGATTTTTGAAGGCGCAGAACCGACAGAAAAAGCGGTTCACTTTGCCCCAAAAGATGAAGACTGGATGTATCCAAACGCAGGCGAAGATGATTGTCTCGGCAATGTCAGCCGGGGTGAACAGCTCCAACTTCCTCACGATCAGTGGTTTTTTTACCTACCCCGGACTTGCGCTCATTGCACTTACCCAGCCTGTTTGGCCGCCTGTCCCAGAAAGGCCATTTACAAACGAGAAGAAGACGGGATTGTTCTCATCGATCAGTCGCGATGTAAGGGGTATGGGGAATGTGTCCGCGCCTGTCCCTACAAAAAATCGATGTACAATACCCATACGCGCACAAGCGAAAAATGCGTCGGCTGTTATCCCGCCGTCGAACAGGGCTTGCAACCCATGTGCGTCCAAAATTGCATCGGAAAAATTAGAATTATGGGATTCATCAATCCCCCGTGGAAAGCTCGTGAAGATAACCCGGTTGATTATCTAGTACATAAAAAAATGCTGGCACTTCCGTACTATCCTCAGCTGGGACTGGAACCTAATATTTACTACGTTCCGCCCATTCACGCGAATATGGATTATTTAACGCAAATGTTCGGGCCCAACGTGGAAGAATCCGTCGAAAATTATAAAAAAATTAGAAACGATCCAGAGGCGCAAGGACTTTTTACCCTGATGGGGAGCACGGATCGGATTATGCATCAATTCAAAGTAAACAGCGGCATCGCTCGAGGATACGACGAACACGGCGAAGAAATCGTGAGT
>JAHFAC010000171.1 GCA_023250755.1 Bacteriovoracaceae bacterium
GCATGAGCAAAATTTAAGGAAAAGCTTAGGGTTGAACTCAATAAAATGACCCGTCTGAACTTTCCCCATTTTCTTGTGGATCTTGTGATCGATCTGACGATAGGGTTGATCTGTGTCATTTTCTACTCCCCCCGAAACTTTATCGTTCTGCCCAGAAAAAGAAGCATTTAACGCGTAGCGATATTAACATTGTCAACTGATTAAAGTTTCCTTACACTAATCTTATCATCAAGAGTGTCTGACTTGGAATAGGGGTAATCGAGGTAGGGGGATATTGATCATGAGAAAGTTTAAACTCACGGGGGTGAGGATTTTTGTCTTCTGCGTGGGGATTTTTACAGTAGCTGGAGAGAATCTCGGACAAGCGGATACGACCCCTCAATCTACACCTGCATGCGGGGCGCTGACGGCTGTTCCGGTGCCCTGCATGGCTTTAAGTAAAAATGGAGCAACGAAAACGGTTCTCAGTGCTTGCCGGGACGTTATTTATCAGATGACTCACGATGATACAAAAGCTCCTGAAGCAGGTAAAAAGGGGGACGGAGCGGGGGGACGTTCTTTTTTGGTTCGAAATGCAAAATTTCTCTATAACTACGGAGAAGATACGAACGGAAATTCAAAAATTTTTCCGGCCGGAAGTGCTGATGACGAAGGCTTTGCTGTCGACCTTTCACAGGGTGAGGGGCAGAAACCACAGCCCTTTGGGAAACCCTGCAGTCGATGTGTGACCGATTTTAATCAGCAAACCAGAGAAATTGCGCAGGACTATAAAGGCCGTAGTTGCGGTAGCGAAACAACCGTTCGGGTGACGTTGGGCGGATCCTATGTGAATTTCGGAAGCAACGCTTTTGCTTGGTACCGTGGTTTATTTACGCTCGTTTTGAGCCAAACCATGAATAACGTCTACAATGGAATTCAATCCTCCAGCCCTCCCCTGATCCCGGTTTCTCCTGGATGTCAGGCTTTGGCTTGTACACTAAAAAATCTAGAATTTCAGATCAGTGAAATTGAAAAAGGACTTGAAAAAAGTGTAGGTAAGAATGTCGCATTGGAAGTGATGAAAGATTTCAAAGATTGGGATAAGACGATTAGCACTCATCCAGACCGGGGAAAGCTCAGGCAATTAGCTCAAAATTTAAGAACATTAGTCGATTCGACCGAAGTTACTGCAAGTTATTTGACCGCCTGTACCATCTCGGATCAGTCAGGGAAGCTCTTTCGCGAAAAAGTCGGCAACTGGGAAGAATTCATGAACCCAACAGTTGTGGCTCAGCTCAATGCCCGCGTTCGCGCTAAAACTCGGGCAGCCTGTCGCTCAGTTTGTGAGACTAAGCACGTTTGGAAGCACATTGGTCGCTGCATTAGCTGTTTAAATAGCGCGGCTAATGCTTACACGCCTCCCGAAGTTGCGCAGCTTTTTCAAAACAAGTGTGAAGAATTGGAGCAAACTTTATGAAATCCATGTGCCAAATCGGAGTGGGTTCAGTTTTATTTGTTTTGGTCGCCACCTTTGTAACGGGGTGCGGTGGCGGTGGGGGTAAGGATACAAGTACGAGTCCGCCCCCTCCTAATCTTGCCTCCGTCCCTGTTGCACAAGTGCCCTTGACCGGAGCTGCCTCAGGCAGTGCTGCCCATGCCGCAGAAACAGGTCTTGCTAAGGCGAGAGAAATTCAGGCGGGATTTGGAGATCCGGCAAGTCATATTGCAGGGGCTAGTCTTGCTGCCACAGAGGGATCGAGTGGCAATGCGGGCGGATCGGATGGAAAAAATGGAAGTGTCCCTCCTCGTGTTTCTAACCCAGCCAAAGGTAAGTCGGCACCAGCAGACAATGCAGGTGGATCAGCAGGGAGCGGTGGGGGCGGGTTTGGTGCGGGAGGCTTGGGCAATTCAAAAGCCGATCTTGTGGCTGCGGTAACACCTCCCGTACCTGCTAATGCTGGATTGGGTGACACTACGGGTGCTGGGTATGGGGGCGGAGGGGGACATGGCGGTGGAGGAGGTTCTGATAATGGTGGCATTAATTTAGGCGCAGGCGGCGGTGGGCCGGGCGGAGGCTTAGAGGTTCAGAATTTCGAGGGCGGAGGCGCTCAAGGTCTTTCGGGATCTCATGGCCAGCCGGCGTTGGGAACTGAAGACCCTGCAGATTATTTCAACCGAATTGGACTGAATGAAAACCTTTTTAAACGGGTCGAGCGCCGTTATGGGCAGAAAACGAGAGCCTGGGCCCTTCAGGATTCGCGTGAGATGCTTCCAAAGCGTGTTAGGTAATTAGGGGATAATCGTATTCAATTTAAAGAGCTTGGTCAGCTCTCCCTGCCAATAGGCGTTTTGTCCTGCTTGAGTCACCGCCAGGTAATCAGCCATTTTACTCTTATTGTTATTGAGGTAGATCGCAACTGAGGTGGCTTGATCCGTATAAAGTAGGGTGTCTGCGCTCGTTCCGCTTCCATCGTTCCAGTAATCATATAAATCCCAGAATGTTGCAGCCACGCGCATTTCATTGGTTTGCCCGTTACATACATTGGAGGGAAGAGATTCGAGATTCATATTGAACGCTGTAATCGTGGGGGCACTGGTATTTCGGTCCAGCTGAACCCAGTAAGCAAGAAAGTCAGCGAATCCTTCAGTCAATGCTAGGCCATTGGTAAAGCAGCCTTTCAGAGTATGGGTTCCCCCTGCATCAGAGGGCATGTTTCCATTCCAATAGTAACTGTTAATGCTGTGCCCGATTTCATGTTGAACCACGCCTTCATTTGCATGGGCTGGGATGATGTAAATTTTTCCATCGGACCAGTAGCTGCAGGACCAGGCATAGGGATTTCCGTTGGAGTCTTTATAAACGCATTGACCTGTTGAAAGAGCGTTTGCAAAGGTGACCTGTATCGGCTCATCTCGAAGTGCGTTCATTCCGGTGTTATAAAATTTTACCCAGACGTGGGTAGCGCCGACGTAGAGCTGGTCTACCCCTGGGAGGTTTCCGTTGACAGTCAAGTCAGCGTATCTTGAACCGATATCTGTATTTGTGCCGGTGAGAGTCCAATCATCACCCCAAGCGTAAGGATTGCCTGAGGGGTCTTGAAGAGAAATAAAGCGGTTTTTGGTTAAATACTCAACTCGTACGGGCACTCCGGGGAGTACGAGATTTGACGCAAATTGGATGGACCAGCTTCCATCTCCTCCCACATAAGTCCATCCGAGAAATCTCCACATCGAAGTTTGCCATTGCCAAGTTTTAACAACCCATCCCCAAGCCGCTTTGTAAGTGCCCGGTGCGGTTTGTAAGGACATAGTCCCGTGAAGGGTCAGCGTGCTGTTGGTGTTTAAGTCAAATGGCAAAGCCGAAGGAGAGGTAGCCGAAGGAGAGGTAAAAGACGCATTTACTTCGGGGCTGGGTTCAGTGATTTCAACTTCTTCGGGAGTAAAATTAGGAGGAGTGAGTCCGGGTGGCTTTCCATTTTGAGGTTCGCTCGGGCGAGGCAGCTGTCTGGGCTTGAGTCGTGCGTATTCCAAAGGAGATGCAAAGCGGAAAGGTTGAATCCGCATATTGGCTGGAATTGAGTTTGCCTTAAAGGTAAGTGCGCTGATGGGATGAGCATCGATAAAGCCACCGAGATCGATTTTTGGGGCCTCTGATTTTTCGGCATTTTGGAGGCGCACTCGTTGTCGTAAAAAGCCTTCTTCAAAGCTGATCTTTTTAGGCACGCCTCGAGATACCCAAAGCGTCTCATGAACAAAGGGCCCATTCTGACTGCCTCCTTGTTCACTACTCATGACTGAGGACTCCATGTGAAGGACTTGTCGACCCTCAGTAAATTCAACGTGTTGGAGCTTGAGTTGAGCTTTTTCACCGGGCGTTAGCACGAGACGGGCAGGCGCAAATTTTACGGTGGAGAGCGCTCCGGGATAAAATTCGATGGCCAGGGATTCTTTTTCAAAATTTTGGAGTGAAAGAATCACGCTGCCTTGAAGAACCTCAGTCTGAACTTGAACCTGAACTGGGATAGGTTGGCTTGCTTGGACTGTATTGAGTTGAAAAAAAGAACTGATAATAAAAAATAAATTAAATAGTTTTTTCATGAGGGGAGAGACCTAGCATCACCTAATTGGGATTACAAAGTATTTTCTTATGAGTTTTTTAATTTGCTTGAGAGTCTAGGTTCTAACAAGGATTTTTTCTGACTCGAAATGACACGCCCGCTTTGGAGGTCATGTCAAAACTGTCGAGGGTAAAAGAGGACTGTTCTCTTTTTTTATTGGTTACAACCGAGAGATCCACTCGTAAGGTGAGGGTCATTGAGCCTCCGCACGATGAAGTAAAAGTGGCTTCTGTGTCAGTTAACGTGAAGTCCTCATTTAAAGGGCCTGAGAAATTTTTTTGAATCGCCGGAGAGCTTTGGTTTCTTTGCCGATCCTGCAGACTGTGTGTCAGCGTGAGTTGACTTTTTCCCCCTGAGGGCAAAGCATTGAAGCCTCGAAAATCAGTTTTGTAAATTGTAATTTGGATTCCTTCCGGGACTTGAATGGGAATCTGAATGATGCAATTTTTTTGATCCGAGCGTCGCTGAGTGGATTGGCCTGCTTCAACTGAGAACTGGTCAAAGAGCACGCTGAGGAGTTTGCTGTCCGGACTGAGGGTGGATGAGGCGCTGCTTGCGCCACATCCTGTGCCGCTAAAAATAGCATCTCCAAAGATTACGTCCGTGCTGGTGATTTCAACGAATTCTTCAATAGGAGCTGGGACAGAAGGTCGTTTCTTATGTCTGCTGCGGCCAAATGCGTGGGCATTGAGGGGGAGCAGCGTGGATAGAACAAAAATCACGATCCATCTTTTTTTTGGGTTCATAAAAACAACCTTTTCTCATAAATGCGCATAAATCAGTCCCCTACCGAGCGGCATTCTCGAGGCTGTAGGCATGCCCTGTGGAGTCCTCGATCTGAACATCGTTTTTGATAGGAATTTTGATCTCGTCTAAAATATGCCGCTGATAGCCGATTTCATCCGGAAAAACATAGATATCGTGTGTATTCGTTTTGTAATCATCGACTTCACTCAACGCTTGATCCGCCT
>JAHFAC010000172.1 GCA_023250755.1 Bacteriovoracaceae bacterium
CTTTTCCCGCCCAGCTCATCGACCGGATCAGAACCTGAGTCCGTGCTGGTTTCAAATAATGACTTTGGCCGGTGGATTCAGGAGCGGGCGGAAAATCCAGAAAATGGACAATTCATTTACCTCAATACCAGTTGCCACTCGAGTTACAAAGCCATTCGAGAGATCCAAGCCGCGCAATCCCCCCTGTTGCTCGACATTGCATGCACCACGGGAGCGAACACCTTTGCGAATGGCCCCAAAAATGCGATCTGCTCTCTCTTGAACTCGATTCGGACGAAAAAGAACTTCAAAGAGATGAGAGAAGCGTTGAGTGAAGTCGACGATTACAAAACGAACACACACGATATCTATGTTTTTCCGGATGAAATCGGCTATCAGCGGCATATTTTAGACGAGATCAAAATTCCTATCAAAAACGAGGTTCAGATCGAGGACTCCACAGGGCATGCCTACAGCCTCGAGAATGCCGCTCGGTAGGGGGCTCAGTCTGGATCAGGGTTTATTTTTTATAGATTCGAGTCGGCACAAAAAACCCTCTTGGTTCGCGGCATGGCTCAATTTTTCATCGAGACAAAGAAAATACACTTTTGAAGGATTGTCAGTGCCAGTGCGAGCTGATGCAAGTTGAATAGCATCGCCAGGTCTAAGGTTATATATTTTTTGAAGGTGGAGAGCCGTATCGAGAAGCATATGATCAGCAATGACTAGAAAAGCCCGTCTCCTAAATTCAGTAAAAGTAATTCGCGCAGCATTTAACTCTTTGGGGGTGATCGATCGTTCCATCACTCTCCTCTGTAAAGCAGATTCAACCTCAAGGGGCGTGATGACCGCCGTATAAATTTTTTGCGCAGGGAGGGTTTTTACGAACTGATCGATCATTATTGAGTTTTTTTCATTCAGAATACTTGCAACAACAGCTGAGGAATCCCAATAAAACATGGCAGCTACTCCTCATCTCGGATCTGTCGAATCAAACGAGCGGCGGAGGTGCCCTTTTTTCTGGGTTTAGCGCCAGGAAATTTCTTTTTAAATTCAGACCAATCTACCGGAGAGCCGCTGATTAGGGGTGCTGGGCCAATTTTTGCAATTTCACGACCGTGAGAAGTTACGACCACGGCTTCGCCGTTCTTGGCTATTTTTAAATATTTCGAAAGCTCGGATTTGAGAGTCGCTACGTTCACTTTAACCATGACCAATTATAGTCATAGTTATAGTCATAAATCAAGGAACGCTAACTATTGCCGATTTTGCAGCGTCTTGTGCGGCAGGCTTTCGGTCCAAGAGGCTTGAGAGATCACCATGAAATTGAGCTTTCTTTGGAGTTCACGGATGGTGTTGGATCCGCCGTAAGTCAGGCCTGAGCGGAGGCCGCCAATGATATCGGCAATGATCGCTTCTTCGTCTTCGCGGTAAGCGACTTCGGTCGAGACGCCTTCGGCGGTTTTCCACTCCGGCATGTGCCCGATAAAATCCTCCTGAGCTTCGCGGCTCGCCATGCCTCGGTATTCTTTTACCCGCTTGCCATTTTCTTTAGTGAGAACGGGGCCGGGCGTGGGTCGGGTGCCCGAAAACATTCCGCCCAGCATCACAAAATCAGCGCCAAAAGCGATTGCTTTGACGATGTCGCCGGGGGTGCGCAATCCGCCATCTGCGACAATGGAGCGATCCACGCGCGCACACTCTCGGAGCGAGGTTACCATGGGCACTCCAAAGCCTGTTTTGATCCGGGTACTGCAGACCGAACCGCCGCCAATCCCAACTTTGATGAGGTCTGCGCCGCACGAGGCAAGGTAGTCAGCCCCTGCGTAGGTGGCCACGTTACCAGCCATGATGCAGGCTTCGGGGAGGATGTCCCTCAGTTTTTTTAAGGTTTTACCGACGTATTTGGCGTGAGCATGGGCGACGTCGATGCAAAAATAGGTGGCCCCCGCGTCCTGCAAAGCCTGCGCGCGCTCCATCTCTTGATCAGTGCATCCTACAGAAACAAAAGCAGAGTGCTGGCACTTTTTGAACTCTTCGATATTTCGTTCAATGGAAAGAAAGCGATGGAGAACCCCAATCCCGCCCTTTGATCCGATAAAATTGGCCATCCCGCTTTCAGTGATGGTGTCCATATTGGAAGTCATCACCGGCAGATTGAGCGTCAATTTTTGGCTGCGATCCGTATTGGAGATATCGACCACTCTTCGTGATTCGTAATGGTTGTAGCCCGGGACGAGCAGGACGTCGTCAAACGTGATTCCTTCAGTGGTCATGAATTCCCCCTTGCCTTTTCGTCTAACAGATTTGCTCGAGAAGTGCTACTTCGGGGATTCGTATCAATTGGGTGCTGACGCATCTAAATTCTGGGAACAGAAAACCGGATACAGGCTCCTGGAAACGGGTACCAGGCTCCAGCTCACAGGGTACTGGTAGCAGAAGCCAGTATCCTGGTTACTGTGTCCTCAGTTCGTGTTCTAACCCTTTGTCCTTTCTGCTCGCTGCGGTGAGCCCCTCTCTTTGTGAGGGCTCATCCTCGCTCGACAGAAAGGGACCAATGCTCATGATTCACTCCAACTTCCGCAGTTACCAGGTCGCAGTTCAGGTCTACAAGCAATGCCAACAGCTCCGTTTGCCATCCTACCTCCGGGATCAACTGCTCCGAGCCTCGTCGTCGGTGGTTCTGAATTTAGCTGAGGGCTCTGGTAAGGACTCCATTCTCGATCGCAAGCGCTTCTACAACATCGCGATGGGTTCAGTCCGCGAAGTCCAAGCCATTTTGGATCTTGCTGATCAGGTGCCAGCCTCTCTGGTTCAGAGTGCTGACCACCTCGGGGCCTGTGTCTATAAGCTCGGTCGCAGCTGAGCGGGCTCCGGGAGCCAGGTGAACAGGTTTCTGCTACCAGAATCCAGCACCCTGTGAGCTGGAGCCTGGTACCCGTTTCCAGGAGCCGGTATCCAGTTTTCTGTTCCCAGTTCCCAGAATTTGGATGGGTCCGCCCTATTTTTTACGCAGAATTTTTAGAATACAATTATTAGAAGAGGGGGCTTTACGAACAGACTGCAATTGACTTTGGGGGTTCCATCGCTGCGTGGCCATGTAATCCATAAGTTCAAAGGTGGGAACCTGGATCTCAGCATTTACCGCAGGCCTAAAGAGCTCACTTTTGCCTTCGCGAAGATTGCGTTCGATTTGAGAGACCCAAGCGTGCTCAACCTTCACCAGTTGCTCAATCAGGTCCGTCAAATCTGGATTGTCCTTTTTTTCGAGCTCAGTCACGACAAACTCAATGGCGCTGGGGTAAAGTTCTAAAATTTTTAGAGTAGCTGCTTCCTCAGAAATTTTGTGACGCCCATAATCAATCAGGAGGGTGGCCAGCCGAATCGCGCGAGCAGAGGGGAGTTGCTGCAGAGCGCCTTTGGGAACTTTTTGAAGCGATCGATTTTTTAAAAGCTCTTGGCGAAGTCGCTCCAACTCACGCACTTGAGGGGAACTGGGCCCTGATGGAGATGGGATCTCGGACTCAGGTTTGGGCGGCGGCTCAACACTCTGGGAATTTTTAATCACCTCTGGCTTTTGCTGGCTTGCAATTTGTTGAATCGAGTCAGGAAGGAACCACAATGGTTCGACTTCATCGCGCCATTGCTGACTGTCTTCCTCTTTCTGGGATTCAATTCTAGGCTCTTTTTTAACCCGCGAAAGTGCCCTGTCGATCTCGGGAGCAAACCCAATAGAGTCAAGATCGGGCACTGCTTCTTTTTCAAAATCTGCACTGGATTGCTCTTGAGGTGAAGAACTGTTTTTCCAAGGCGTCGCATCTGCAAAAAATGTTTCCGTTGAGGAATTTGGATTTCTGATCTGCGCCCTCACATGATAATCTTTTGTCCGGATAAATTTTGAGTTAGCCGGACGAAGAAAACACACACGATCCTCAATAATCGCCTCAGAGGGGAGATAGACCTGCCTTAAAAAATCGGCAAAGAACCACTCACTCGGCTGGCAATGTCCCGTAAAACAAGCCTTACTGTCTAAAAAACGCCTGTACTCTAAAAATGGATTTTGATTCGGTGTAGGGATGGGCTTACGTCCTGTGGGTACGATCTTATAATTTCCAGAAAATTCAAAAGCATATGCAAGTTCCTGAATTCTGAGCGGCCTTTCATGCTGTATTTTACTTTCTAATTCTTCACTTAGCTTTTTAAATCCCGCATCTTTAAGCAGGGCGATCGCCTTTTTCAGCCGCTCCAACCGCTTTCCATCGTAAATCAAAAGACTCTTCAGAAAGCCCGATACATCATAATAATAAGAAGCAGAATTTTCAGAAAAACCCATCTCGACGTGAAAAAGAGGAGCGTTCCCCGAAGGCTTTTTTTGAATCACAGACGAGTTCAACTCGATCACGGCAAGAGTTCCATCCAAAGTGCCTTTGAGTTCGAAATCACGCCCAGGTTTGAGCCGAGTTCCCTCAAGATCAGTCACTGAAACAGATGAAATGCGATGTTTTTCTGGAATGGGAAAACTCAAAACCTTTCTGTCTGCCACGTCGTAAGCTCTGAGAGGTCCCTTTGCTCTAAGCATCAGGTCTATGTCACGGGGCTGGGGATCTTGAGATAATTGAATGGGAAAAAAGGGCCTGTGTCTCGCCTCTTCTGGAAGGGGCAGGTTAAAATAGTTGGGATCATAGTTATCTTTTTTTATGATCTTTACTTCAAAAAGTCGGATAGCGTCGGCGCGCACATCTTTATTATGGATGTCATCATCTGCGACCCCTGCACTATCATCACTTTGTAAATTTACCGATCTTGGATGGTTTGCATACCAATACTTAGCCCCCTCCTTAAAAGCGGAGAGCCCTGTGAGGGAGCCCACGATCCCCACAGACAGAAACACAGGAACGAAGTGCCTCACTACCCAAGCACGACCCCTTGCTTTTGCTTTCACTGTCACTGTGTCTATCGGAGGATCTTGGTAAGATGGGAACTTTTGCGCAGATGAGCTTTGATCTCTTAATTGCCACTTAACCGGCTCCTGAGTCAGCCCATTCCAATAAACCCCACTGATTGCGTCGATGGGTTTCCCACGC
>JAHFAC010000173.1 GCA_023250755.1 Bacteriovoracaceae bacterium
GGGTGCTGGGACAGGAGGCAGAGGTGCCGTTTCTGGCTGAGGCGTGACTTGCGGTACCAAGACAGGAGGCGATACAGGGGGTAGTGCGGGAACAGGCTGAGGTTGCGGCATGGGGGCTGGAAGAGGCGCTGGCGTGATTTGGCTGGGTCGTTTCTCTTCTACCGGGACAGCGGCTGGAGCGTCTTCGTCCAGCAAGAATGTTTTTTCTGGCTTAGCAGCTAGAATTTCATTCATGTCCGGAAGGGATTGAATCATTTTGTCTCGATATTTACGAAGAGGATCGTCTCCACCGGTATGAGATTCAAGGAACTCATCTCTTTCTTTCAGTTTTTTATCGAGGACCGCTCGAACTGACTCATATTGGCGAATAATATGGGGAGTGATGAAAATCAGCATATTGGTTTTGGCACTTTGTTGCTTTTTAGCGCGAAAGAGCCAACCCAAGAGAGGGATGTCCCCTAAGATCGGAATTTTTGAAATCTGCTCTTGACTGGTATCTCTCATCAATCCACCTAAGACGACAGTGTCACTATCAGCAACTACGATCGAGGTTTTTGCATTTCTTTGAACAGTGGCGAGAGCGAGATTTTGTACCTGTGCCGGGAGCTCTCGTGCACTGATGTCTTCTAATTTTGCGTTGATATCCAGTTTGACAAAGTTTGTGACCTTGTTGATCTGAGGCTTAATCGAAATCAAGAGTGAAACGTTTTCTTTCGTAGTCGATTGAGTTACTGCTCCCTGGACCGCAGTGGAGGTGAGTACCGGAATTCGTTCGGCCGTTTCAAAAGTGGCTTCGGTATTATCCAGGACCATGATTTGAGGTGTGGCAAGAATATTGGCATTTGATTTGGTTTGAAGAGTTTTAATCAGTGCCAGGACGTTGGGAACATCAAAAGGCTGTCCACCGATTTTAAGAGAGGTCTTGTCTTGGGATGCAAATCCTAAAATGGCCCCCTTGCTTCCAATCGGACTTTGAATAAAATCAATCAAATCAGTATTGGGAGTGAAACCGAGCCCAATATTGGGTTTGGCGAAATTGGTCGAGAAATTAAAATCCTTGGCCAAAGTAATTTCCATAATAACCACTTCGGCAAAGACTTGATCTCGAGGGATATCGAGTCGGTTAATGACCCGTTGAACAGTGGCGAAGTCGGCAGGTGAGGCTGTAATAACAAGAGAATTGGTTGCTTTGTCAGGCGATACTTTGATGGATCCTTCAAAGAGTGAGGCTTGAACTGGATTGATCCCAGTGCCTCCGGCGGGTCCAGCAGCACGCTGAGCTGCTTGAGAAGAAAGATTGTTGAGGGTGTTTGCAATTTGCTCGGACTCAGCAAACTGAAGGTAAACGACATGAACCTTGCCACCACCGGTGACTGAAGGGAGCTTTTGATCGAGTTTAGTCACCAAAGTTCGAATTTGATCAGCACCTTTGTTGTTAGCGTGGACGATCAAGGTATTGGTGCGTTCATCGGCGATAATGGTGTTGATGATTCCGCCCTCTTTTGTTCGCCTAGCGGCAAATCTTCCCCCTCCGAATCGAGGGGCTCCCCCTGCCGCCCCGCCGCTGGTGGTTCCGGGCACTAAAGTGTCGATGAGTTTTGAGAGCTCAACCGCAGAGGCATATTTGACGGGAATGACTTCAATACCTGCGTCATAACCCTCGACATCGAGGATATCCAGAAGCTTGCTGAGTTTGGCGATATTCGATCCAGTATCGGTGACAATCACCGTATTAGTTTGGTCATAGGGAATGATTCTTGAGTTAGCAGGCATAAAGCTTCTGAAGTTGCGAGCCACCTCTTCTGCGCTTAAATATTTCAACGGAAAGAGTCGTGTAATGAGTGCATCCGTATCTGGGGAGAAGTCACCGGTATAGGTTTTCAATTGTTTATCCCGGGCATCTCGTTGACGGGCGATTCTGACAAATTTCCCCGAGGGGATCAGCGCAAAACCATTGATATCTAGGGCAGTCAGGAAAGCTTTCCAAGCGTCGCCTACGGTAATGGGCCCATTCGAGATAATCGTGATCCGGCCTTTGACATCCTTATCGAGGATGAAATTTTTTCCGGTTAATTTACCCAGGGTTTTAGCGATATCCATGATGTCAGCATCAGGAAAGTTAAAATCGGTGACGACTTCTTTACTTCCTTCCCCGGTCTCATCGTTGACATACACTGAGGGAGGGGCATCGCTGTGTGAAAGTACTCCAGCGGGTGATGAGGTCCCTCCCATAGAAATTTCCTTTGAGCCCAGCGCATTCCCTGTTGTGGGGGATGTTGCACCTGTTCGAGGAGAGAGGGGCGGGGCGATTCCGTCCGAAATGGTTTCGTCATCAAAATCGTCCTCCTCTTCTGTGTCTTGTGTTCCACCAGGTCCTTTTGCACTGGGTGAGTAAAAGGGATTGCTGAAGGTTTTTGGACCTGATTCAAAACCTTTTTTATCTCCGGCCGCGGGCTTTCGAGTGGACGGGGCAGCCCAAGTGCTTTGACTTGCGAGAGCTAAAAGGCCGAGCAGTCCGATGAGTGTGGTAAGCCCGGCCAGTAGCTCGATCCAGAGCAAGGGAATAGGTGATAAATCATCTGGAGTTTGCATTTTATTGGATTGGCTTTTCATAATCACCTTCTTTAGTGAATGTCGTAAGTGAGAGTCATGGTTTTACCGTCTCGTTTGATATTAATTTCGTAATGGCTTGCGGTTTTTAGTTCCGCTAATTTTTGAAATGCTTGACCAGGGTCACTGATGCTCTCGCCGTTGATTCCCATGATGGTGTCATTGTTTTGCAGTCCCAGTTTATCGTAAATACTCCCCGGAACGATCTGAAAACACTTGTATCCAGAGGGCAGGCCATTCTCGAAATTCGGAATGCAGCGAGCCTGCGTAAGGATTTCATTTAGGTTAGAAAGGGCTTTGTCGACTTCAGTTCGGGGAATATTGTATTGAGTGGGCGCCACCTGTTCTACGACGGGACCTTTCGCCTTTTGCGGGGTAGCTAAGGTGATTCTTGGATTGAGTGGATTGATGTCTTCAGGGAGGTCCACATACTCTCGGCGGTTGCTAGCGACATTGAGAAAGATCACTTTTCTCGGTTCTACTTTGAGAATTTTCGCTTTACTGGGGATCTCGTCATTGATCCGCACAGGATAAACGGTAGAGGAGGATTTATCCTCTATAGTTGCGATAGATCTCAGCTCATCACGTAAAATTAGAGTTCCGATCAAATTTAGTGGAAGGGTTGTTTTTATAGGGGGGCTAGTCAGATCTGCACCGGTGCTTTTTGGCCCAGAAGACTCCTCGCCAGGAATGAGTCCTTGGCTATTGAAGAGATTTCTCGAGAAAATCGGCCCGTACTCTTCGAGAGTTTTATTCTTCTTTTGCATGCCATTGGATCTGAGCAGTCGAACAGGAGGGGGATCTGGCACAAAGTAATCGATCAGTAATGCTGAGAGATCTGCCAAAAAAAATGCGCAAAGAAGGATGGTGAGGGTTTTTCCCCAAAAAATCGCGCCTTGTTTTTGAAAATACTCACTAAATCGCTCAGCAAGGGTCATGGGTTCGAGTTGACGCGCAATATTCCTTAAGGACTCCTTGGTGAAAAAATTCTTGAACTGCGCAAAGAGTGACTCTTGCTCTTTGGATTCAAGAAGCGTGGATTCCGTATTTATTGGTTTTTTTTTAATCATTGCAGAAACTCTTTGAATTCCTGCTTGCGCTGTTTTGAGAATTTGATTTGGGATTTTTTTTAGTTTCTCCAGTTTTTTGATGAGCCTTGGCTCAGAAGGAGGAGGCGCAGAGGGTTCGCTCGGAGAGGGTATGTTCTCGTTCATGGTTCAAGTGAGGGTTGAGCAAGAGTGGTGCCAGGCGAGTGGAAAATTTTTCCACGAGTCTCCAATCAGTGCTAAGGTAAAAAGACGAATGATTTCGAAGAAAGAAAGGCGCCAAAAAAAAGGCGTTTTGTATGGTGCGTATTTTTTTAGAAAATTGTTGCACCTTGTTTGACATTTTGTCGGCGCTGTTTCTTTCAGTGGAGAATAGAGAGAGAATGAAGTGACATTTTGTCAGGTCGTACGGCTCAAGAGCGAATAGCCAAAGCGTTCAGAAAGAGGGTCATTTAAATGAGCAGCGTTCCCAAAAGCTTTATGAAATCCTTGTTTTTTGGCCAAATCCGTGAAGAATTGATTTTCCCTTACCCTTCTATCAAGCCAGAGGTCTCCGAAACTGTTCGGATGATCATCGATTCGGTTGATAAGTTTGCAAAGGACCATGTCCATTCGAAGGAGTGGGACGAGCAAGGAAAAATGCCTCGAGAGATTCTTTCTCATTTGGCGGAGATGGGGATGATGGGGATGGCTGTCCCAGAAGAGCACGGAGGATTGGGACTCCCGCAGAGTGGTTATGCGCGGATCATGCAAGAGGTGGCTGCCATCGATGGAGCACTTGCCGTGACTCTGGGGGCTCATCAGAGCATAGGTTACAAAGCTCTTTTGCTTTTTGGCACTGAACAGCAAAAGAGAAAATATCTTCCACGCTTGGCCTCTGGGCAACTGGTCGCTTGCTATTGCCTGACTGAACCTGGGAGCGGATCGGATGCTGCTTCAATCAAGACCCGTGCGACACTTAGCTCAGACGGCAAGCATTACATCATCAATGGCAATAAGCTTTGGATCACTAATGGCGGCATCGCCAGTTTTATGACGGTTTTTGCGAAGACTGAAGTTGAAGAAAAGGGGGTTCGCAAAGAAAAGGTCAGCTGCTTTTTATTGGAGTTGCCGGCTGAGGGAGTAACAATCGGGCCCGAGGAACATAAGCTCGGAATTCGCGCTTCATGGACCAATGCGATTCATTATGAAAACGTCAAGATTCCGGCAGAAAATGTCTTAGGCGGGATCGGCCAGGGTTTTAAGGTGGCCATGGGAGTTTTGAATCACGGACGCTTGGGGCTTGCGGCTGGCTGTGTCGGTGGTGCTAAAAAATGCATCGAAGCATCGATTCAGCATGCCAATGAACGGGTGCAGTTTCAAAAGAAAATCGGCGAATTTGGAA
>JAHFAC010000174.1 GCA_023250755.1 Bacteriovoracaceae bacterium
AGTACATCCTTTATTTCTGCTCTGCAAATCATCCGAAAAAAAATGCCCAGAAATAGCTACGCATTGGTTGGGGATTTGGCTGTGCAATGCCACGTCCCTTCTCGCTCTACAATGGATTTAGATTTTGCATTAATATCTCTGTCTTTGCCACAATTGAAAAAAATTTTTCCGAATGGACATATGGGAGCTTTGGTCTACTCCGTTCCTATCAACGGAGTAGACGTGGACTTTCTACTTGCAGATGATTTTCCGTGGAATTCAGAAGCGGTTTCTAAAGCTCAAATAAGTCCTCACATCAGATTACCTGTTAAGGTCGTTCAACCCGCATATCTCATCATCTACAAACTGGAAGTAGGGCGTGAACGTGATATCACTGACATCAAGAATCTCTTGAGATTGCCCGGAGTCTACAAATTAACAGAAAAATTAGTTCGCAAATATTTGCCAGAACTATTAGAGGATTTTGAACAACTCTTCAGAGAGAGCCAGTTCGGACTTTGAGGAGTGCTACTTCACCACCAGTCTCAAAGTGCACTCCTCGGTCTTTCAAGTCATACAACATAAAGATGACTTAAATAATCAATTATTATTTTTAAATTCTCCAATTGATTCAATAGGTAACTCTACACAAAAAACTCTAAATTCTTGAGTCATTTATTTCATGCTGCGCCTTGCGTGATGGCAGACATCTTGCTATAGATACGCTCGATCAGAGAATCCGTTGGACAGTGGAGGTTCAACAAAACAATCAAAGCCACGAGGGCGACCACAAGGGTTCGTGAAAAGACCCTTTTTACTAAGGAGAATGAAAAATGAATCAGAGCAAACAAATCAGAGGCGGAATCACTGTCCTGGCTCTTGTGGCGCTTTGGGCTCCCAGCATTTTAGCTGAAACCCAAACTTCGACTACAAGTCCTCAGGCAGCGGCTCCATCGTTGATGGATAAGATTAAGGTATCGTACGTAAACCTGTTTACCGGAGCTGCCATCTCAGATCCTCTTTCCAGTTATCAGCCCAACCAAGACGTAGGTCGTGGATCGAAGGGAGATCTTCTGGCTTTAACAAATTGGTTAGGTGCGAAGTACAAACTCACTGACGATGTAGCTGCTGGTGTAGTTGCCAATTTTACGTTAGACCCAGTCCAAAGTCACACTTTCACCATGAAAGACCCTTATGTAAAATTAGAAAATGGAAAGTTGATTAATTCTGGAAATTTCAATGTCTATGCAGACCTTCGATTAGCTCCAGGAGTTACCTCAAAATCACAGAGTGCTAACCGCTGGTTGTCAGTGACCTCGAAACAAAACACAACCTATGAAGTTCCAAACACGCGTGTTACATTAGGTGTTCTTTCAATTCTTCAAGCCAACGCTTTCTCAGGTCCTGCTCAAACAAAAGCAGGGGATGTCACTCAAAAAGACTTCGTTGTAGAAGCCTACCCAAACATATCCTATAAACTCGGAGCCAACATCTCTGCCACCCTAGGCTATGATATGAACGCTTCTCATACACGAGACAACGGTCTGCTTTCTTTCCAAAGCGATGGAACGGATCTTGAGCCAGGCCTCGACTGGGATATTACACCTTCGATTAACTTCTCGCCTTTTCTCAGCATCAAAACAGGAAACCGAATTGCCGCAGATACTACAACTGTAGCCTTCTGGTTCACTGCTAAGATCCTGTAATAGGAACTGGTTAAATCATAAATCAGCGCTAAAAGCCTGATTTTAAAACAAAAAAACCCCTCACTTCCATTGACGGAGTGAGGGGTTTTTTTGTAACCAGTCAGAGATGAAAGAGGGTAGGGGTTTTAAAAAAGAGGGATACAGTCTCGTTAAAAGAGCGTAGCAGGATGCTACGCGATGACCTCAAGGATGAGTACCCACGAAGACTGTATCCCTCTTTTTTAAAACCCCTACCCTCTTTCATCTCTGACTGGTTACAATTTTTTTTCCAACTGTTTCTCAATTCAAGATACAATAAAACCCAACATGCACCTCACCTCCTCTTCCGAGTGGTATCTAAAGATCGGATCGAACACTGCAGGGCCGTACACTGTTCAACAAATCCAAACGCTTTTGGAAGACGGGGATATCCAACCTTTTCATAAAGTCACTTCTACTGAGACCAAAGGCGAATGGATGGAAGCCCAAGAACTCGTTCTCTCTTTCAAAGCCCACCAACAAGCGCAAGATGAGGCTAACAAAAAAAGAAAAGCCCAGAGGGAACTCGAACTCACCCAAAGCGCAGATTTTCACGCCCCAGATCGCCCCAGTGACATTGGGAAGGCCGCCGATGGCTCACGTGTCTTACTAGACCCCTCAAAAGACCCAGCGCTCAGCCTTTTCGAGACACTCCAGGCAGTGCGCGAAAAAAAATCAGGCCTAAAAATTCTTGCACCTGACTCTGAAGAACAAAGTGGACTCGCCTTTTTTAAAAAACTCCCGCTCAATCAAAGAAGAGCGATTTTGATACTCATTTTAATTTTGGCGCTATTTGCTTTTATTGTTTTAAATAAAATCGACAAAAATCTAAAACCAAACACTGCTCCTGAGGCCAGTATTCAACAAAAATCCATGTCCCGACCTGGCGGAAAAAACACTTTGCACGAAAATCCCCCACCTCCTCAAACAATAGCTCATCCTAAGCCCATGCCCGCACCTATTCATCTGCCTCCCAAGGCTAACATCCCGCAGCACCACACTCCTCCTAAAGCTGTCGCACCACCACCTGAACCCCCCAGGCCAGACCCTAGACCAGATCCACGTGACGAAGAGCGAGCCCGCGACTTAATGCAACAAGAATCTAACAATCCCCCTCCTCCTGAGCCAGAAAATCGACCAGACAACCGTGACGAGCAGCCACCTCCCGACGCTCCTCAACCTGGCAATCCACTCTAACTTGACGTAAGCCCTGGGTTTCGACATAAAGAGTGAAATGGCACTTTTTATTACTTTCGAAGGCACAGAAGGCGCTGGAAAATCTACTCTGATTCGCGCGTTTGCTAAAAAGCTTGATCGGCTGAGCGCCCAAAAAATCATCCTCACCCGTGAACCTGGGGGAAGTGCCGTGGCAGAAAAAATCAGAAGCCTCATTTTAGATGAAGCCATGCACCCCTGGACTGAACTTTTTCTCTACGAAGCTTCTCGCGCAGAACACTTGCACCGAGTCATTCTCCCTGCACTTTCGAAAGGACACACTGTCCTTTGTGATCGATTCTCAGATTCCTCTCTAGCTTATCAAGGATATGCCCGAGGCCTACCCTGGAAAACAGTCGGGGTTTTAAATCAAATCGCAACCCAAGGTCTCACCCCCGATCTCACCGTGTTTCTAGACATTGATCCAGCACTGGGTTTGAAAAATGCGCAAGTTCAAACTCGATTTGAAAAAGAAGGCTTGAAGTTCCAACGCAAAGTCAGGCAAGGTTTTCTAAAAGCGATGCGCGAATCCCCCAAACGGTGGATCAGTCTCAAAGCGAGAAGTGGCACGCCAGAGGAACTGGCGGAGAAACTCCTCATGCATATTCAAAATAAGTTTAAAAAAAGGAAGTTCTAAAATGAGTGCTAAAAGCTCTGAAAAAAAATCCTCCCCTCACCTCCATCTCCCACTTCCAGAAACTGTTCTCAAGCACCACTCTGCAGTTCTAAAGCCCTGGATGGAGCAATGCCTCCTCCAAAACAAAGTCCCTCCTGTCACTCTTTTCTCTGGGCCCATGGGAACTGGATTAGACTCTATTGCGCACTACCTGGCGCAGTGGCTTTTATGTGAAAACAAATCACAGACTCCCTGTCTGAAATGCCCAAACTGTCTCCGTGCACTCAAAGGGCAGTGGTTAGATTTTACAGAAATCAAAGTTTCTGATGAAGATTTAGAGTCGACTGGCTCTCTCAAAATCGATCAATTGAGGCCCCTCAAAAACGCTCTCGGATTTGGAGCCTATAGTGGAAGTTATAAAATCACACTGATTCATCCAGCTGAAAGAATGACTCCACAAGCTGCCAACTCTCTTTTGAAAATCTTAGAAGAACCCCCACCTGGATGGGTTTTTTTTCTCACCACGGCAGATGTGACCCTCTTGCTTCCCACCTTAGTATCACGATGTCAGGTTTTGAAATTCAAACCCTTTCCACCGGAACTCCTTCTAGATCTCCTAGAGCAAGAAAATATCCCTCCAGAGCGAAAAATACTTTGCTCCACGTTAGCTCAGGGAAGCTGGTCTAAGGCCCTAAAGCTCGCTTCTGATAAAACCTGGGAGCAGAGAGAGAACCTTTTTCATTTTTTCGAAAAACCTCAAACCGAGCTAGGACCGTTACTCGAATGGGCCGCACTCGAGACTAAAAATTTTGAGTTATTGATCGATCAGTTAGAGCAAGTGCTTGAGGATTTGATCCAATGGACGCTCACAGCCGAAACACACGATAACAACTATTTCTGGAAAAATACCGATGGTCAGAAGGCACTCACGGCACATGCTCAAGCAGTCACTTCGAAATTGGGTTCGAAGGCGAATGCGAGAGCCTTCTGGCTAAAGAATGCAGATCGGATTTTTAGAGCCAGACAAGAACTACAAACTCCCTTGAATAAAAAAATCCTCATCCAAGATGTGCTCATGCCATGGCTTGAGATTTAATAAAGGAGATAGAAGTGCACACTCCTGAAATAAAAATCCATGCCGTGGGGAAGAAATTTTCAGAACCACCAAACGAATTAGATGCTCAGTGGATTTTCAGAGATATTTCACTTGAAATTCAAAAAAATCAATCTATGGTGATGATGGGTCCCTCCGGAAGCGGGAAAAGTCTTTTGCTCAGAATCATAGCAGGGCTCACCGCACCAGATGAAGGCACTGTCACTGTGAAAAGCGGAAATCTAAGCATGCTTTTTCAAAAAAATGCGCTCTTTGATTCGCTCACTGCAGAAGAAAATCTCCTTCTTCCACTCAAAGAATGCAAAGGAATCATCGGGAAAAAAGCAAAATCTATTACACACCATTTTCTCTCAGAAGTAGAGCTCACTGGATCAGAAGATCTTTTTC
>JAHFAC010000175.1 GCA_023250755.1 Bacteriovoracaceae bacterium
TCACTACATCATTCAAGCGACAACACACTCTACAGAAAGTGATGCGAATCAAAAATTAAAGTGGAATTGTCACACCAACAACACCCAACTCGTCACTCAATCCGAGGTGGTTATTCTTTGTGTGAAGCCCCATCAAGCCGAGGCTGTGCTTCGACAAGTTTCTTCTCAACTGACCCCTCACCATGTGCTGATCTCAATTTGCGCAAGTCTGACTTCACACCAAATTGCAGAATGGTCGGGGATGAAGACCCCAGTCATTCGAGCAATGCCCAATACTCCTTGCCTGATTGGTGAAGGCATGACCGTACTCTGCCCTGGGCCTCACTCCAAACAAAGTCATCTCGCCTTAGCTGAAAAAATATTTTCAACAACAGGACGCACTGCTATTGTTGAAGAATCTTTGATGGACGGTGTGACCGGACTCAGTGGTTGTGGACCCGCGTATATTTATCTCATCATCGAGGCGTTAAGCGAGGCGGGCGTTAAAGTAGGACTCCCCAGAAAAATAGCAACTCTCCTGGCTGCACAAACGATCCTGGGTGCTGCAAAAATGACTCTGGAGCGGGGAGTTCATCCCGCCGCTTTGAAGGATGAAGTCACCACCCCAGCCGGTTGCACCATCGATGGATTGATGGCCCTAGAAGAAGGGAAACTTCGCGTCACGTTGATCAAGGCAGTCCTGGCCGCCGCAAAACGTAGTCGGTCGCTTCATTTGTCTCGGGCTCCCGAGAGGCGCTCAAAATTATCTACCGAATGATGGAGGATATCCAGTAACCACTGTTTTGGGTCCTGGCACTGATCTTTTTCACATTTAGACTTCAAGTCCGTGACCCAGTTTTTCCCCTGATAAACGGTCCCCTGTTGGCCATTAAAGAGCCACGCACCATCTCCACCTATCAATTCAAACAGGGGTTCTCCCATGTCATAAAATAAGTAGGTCGGTTTTCCGCCCACAAGCGTGTGTCCTTTTAATCGCTCTCCCGCAACTTGGAGATGCTCGAGGATCCAGCCCCCAAGATCGATATGGCTGGTAGGGAATCGATGATTACGCTGTTCTTCAGTGAGCTTTCCAGTGGAAATCCCTTGCGAATAGATCCACAACGGCACGTGAAAAGATTCTTCTGCAAGCGTGCCGGGCGATGGCGTGCTCGCAAATCGAGGCCCATGGTCACCTGTAATCAGGACTACGGTGTCTTTCAAAATGTTTTTATCCTCAAGTACTCTAAAAACGCGGTCAATCACTTCATCTTGATAATGAAAGGAATTCCAGTATGGATCCTGAAAGATTTCATATTTTGAATCAGGTGTCCAAAATGGATGGTGCGAATTGATCGGAATAAAAAGAGACAAAAACGGCTGTCCCCTCGTAGTTGGAAGCCACTTCTCAAAATCATCCACCAATGCTTGATCATCCAACCCCCAAGACATTTGGGCATAGGGTTTACTGGCTAAGAAATCTTTTCTCTCACGACGGATATCAAATCCCTGAGCTTTTAAGAATGCTCCCATTTGATCATAAGAGAAATCGCCACTATATCCCACTCGGGTCAGATAGCCTGCGCTCTTGAGTCCTTCTACCCAAGAGTGGCAATCAAAGTCCGGAAAAAGACGAATCTCAATAAAATTTGAGGGATGGGGGTATTCACCACAGATCACTGAATAAAGAGCCTTGGATGAAAGAGGCCAAGGAGTGAAGTGCTGGTGATAAGAAATCATTTTATTTTTTCTGGCATAGAGCTTGGGCATGATTTTGGCAAAATTTGAGTCATTTTCGATCAGCTTGTAAGTAAACGTCTCCATTAAAAGCAGAACGATATTTTTCTTCACACCGCTTGCCTGAGGCTTCCATAATTCACGCTCAATGGAGCGAGCAGCTAGGCCTTGAAAAATTGGATATTTCAGTATTTTTTCAGGCCCCGGAGGTTCTTGTAAAAGCGCCATCACTGGATTTAAAGAAAAAAGCTGGAGTGTGACGGGCGTGAAAAAAACAAAAACCAGACTCAGCGCCAGGACAAGCCCGGCTAGTTCACAAGTTCTCCTTTGGTGAGTTCGAAGAACTTGTCCAAGAACCCTCCAAAGCACGATGAAGAAGAGAATCGCTCCAGCAATGATGAGATAGCTTCTCCAATAGCTTGGACTCTGGATAGAAGCGCTCATCTCAAAAATGCCGCCGGCCTGTCCGAGCAAGCCTGCTGTCAAGGGTTGTCCCATTTTAATCTGAAACATGATTCCAAAAACAGAATAGATGACGCCAACAGCAGCTAAGGCAAGTCCCCGAGTCCTTCGAAAAATAAAATAGCCGACTCCACCCAATACACCTGCCACTAAAAAATCTTGCGCAACGAGACTGGGTAAATAGATGAAATAGCGCATTACATTAGGGTCTTGACTCAGACCTTGTGAAACAAGGACTCCGAGCTCACTCCGATAAAGGAGCCGCCCCCTGGCGAACGTAAGCAGAATCGTTGAACTGAGAAAAAAAACACTCCACTCGTAGAGCGCCTTTTCACCCGGAAGCCACTTCTTCACCCCATCAATCAGTGCGCGCATCTTTTAAGATTACCATCGAAGAATAAAATAGGTATATGCTAAACAAGCATGAAATCCGCCCTACTTGACGCACTCGCAAAACGGATTTTAGTCATTGATGGGGCCATGGGCACCGCCATTCAGGCTAAAAATCTAACATCGGCGGACTTTGGAGGATCCAACTTCGAGGGCTGTAATGAGTATCTCGTCTGCACCCAACCCCAGTTGATCCAAACCATTCATGAAGACTATCTCAAGGCAGGTTGCGATATCATTGAAACCAATACCTTTGGTGGGACTCCGCTGGTTTTAGAAGAATACGGACTGGCTTCAAAAGCAGATGAAATAAATCGAGCGGCTGCAAAACTCGCGCGAGACGCTGCAGATCGCTTCTCTACATCGGATCAACCCCGTTTCGTAGCCGGTGCGATGGGTCCCACAACGAAAGCGATTTCTGTCACAGGAGGCGTGACTTTTGAGGCCCTTCAAGAGCACTTTTATGTCCAAGCGAAAGCTCTTTTTGAAGGCGGTGTGGATTATCTCCTCCTTGAAACCTGTCAAGACACGCGAAACATCAAGGCAGGCCTTCTGGGGATTGATCGTCTCTTTAAAGAAAAAAACAAAGAAATCCCAGACGCGGTTTCTGGAACCATCGAGGCCAGTGGAACCATGCTGGCGGGACAATCGATCGAGGCTCTTTTGACCTCTCTCTCTCACCGCAACTTGCTTTACATTGGACTCAATTGTGCGACAGGTCCGGAGTTTATGACGGACCATATTCGATCCCTTTCAAGAATTTCCCCCTTTCCGGTCAGCTGCGTTCCGAATGCCGGTCTTCCCGACGAGAACGGTTGTTATCTTGAAACCCCAGAAATGGTGTCAAACATCTTCCGCCGTTTTATATCAAACGGCTGGGTTAACCTGATCGGAGGCTGCTGCGGGACACATCCCGGGCATATTCGCGCGCTGGTTGATTTGGCGCGTGAATCAAAAACAAGGCCCCTTACGTTTGAACGCAAGTCCTGGCTTTCTGGAATCGATTTCCTTGAAATCAACAACGAAATGCGGCCCATTATTGTAGGCGAGAGAGCCAATGTAATTGGCAGCAAAAAATTCAAAACGCTGATTTGCGATGGGAAATTCGAAGAAGCCTCTGAAATCGCCCGAACTCAAATCAAAGCGGGCGCTCACGTGGTTGATATTTGTTTGGCGAATCCAGATCGGGATGAGTTAGAGGATATGAGAAGCTTTCTTGGGTTCGCAATGAAAAAGATACGCGCCCCGATCATGATTGACTCGACTGACGAAAAAGTGATCGAACTTGCGCTGACTTATTGCCAAGGCAAGGCGGTGATCAACTCCATTAACCTCGAGGACGGAGAGGAACGCTTTGAAAAAGTGGTCCCCTTGGCAAAGCGCTTTGGCGCATCTTTAGTCGTGGGAACCATCGACGATGATCCGGAACAAGGGATGGGGGTCTCACGCGCGCGAAAGCTGGCGATTGCCGCGCGCTCCTATGCGCTACTGACCGAAAAATACGGGATTACGCCCGAGGATATTTACTGGGATCCCCTCGTTTTTCCGTGCGGCACCGGAGATGTGCAATATGTCGGCTCGGCAATCGAAACTATCGAGGGAATTCGCCTGATCAAGGAAAAGTTCCCCCGAACAAAAACTGTACTTGGAATCTCAAATGTCAGTTTTGGACTTCCCCCCGCAGGGAGAGAGGTCCTCAACTCCGTTTTTTTATATCACTGCGTCCAGGCAGGATTGGATTTGGCAATCGTTAATTCAGAAAAACTCGTCCGATATGCAAGCATCCCGGACGAAGAAAAGAAACTTGCCGAGAACCTGCTTCATAATCGCGGAACCGACCCGATTGCTGCATTTGCTGCGCATTTTCGAGAGCTAAAAACAGCAAAGCAGCAGACCAAAGAGAAATTGCCTCTTCTAGAAAGGCTCCCCCGCTATATCATCGAAGGGAGCAAAGATGGGCTCATAGAGGATTTAAATGAAGCCCTCAAATCCATGAGACCCCTTGACGTCATCAATGGCCCGTTGATGAAGGGGATGGATGAGGTCGGACGGCTCTTTAATCTAAACCAACTTATTGTCGCAGAAGTCTTGCAATCCGCCGAAGCCATGAAAACAGCAGTCGCCCATCTTGAGCCTTTCATGGAAAAAACGGAGAGCTCGACACGCGGAAAAATCATTCTTGCGACAGTCAAAGGCGACGTCCATGACATCGGTAAGAATCTAGTCGAAATCATCTTGGCTAATAACGGATTTAAAATAGTGAACCTTGGGATCAAGGTCTTACCCGAACAGCTCATTCAAGCGATCCGCGAACACCAGCCTGATATTGTGGGTCTCTCCGGGCTCCTTGTTAAATCCGCGCAGCAAATGGTCCTTACGGCCGAGGATTTTGCAAAAGCAGGCATCACCACCCCTATGCTGGTAGG
>JAHFAC010000176.1 GCA_023250755.1 Bacteriovoracaceae bacterium
CTCTTGGAGGCGGCGCTCGATGGCGTGGCGATCATATTGTCCTGGCCTGAGTTTGAGTCTACGTTCCGTATCCCGGATATAGGGGTCCCAAACTTCAGCGACCGCTGGGTGGTTGTAGAAAAAAAATTGAGCTTTATTTTTCTGAGCAACCTGTTTCATCTGTTTCACTAAGGCAGAAAAGATGCTCCAGTCGATATGCTGCAGTACCTCAGGTTTGTAATAACCCTCAGGAATCTCAGAGCCCATTGCTGATAATTTACGTTTTTCCCAACGACCGATTCGAGCGCGTAGCCTAAGTAGTCTAGGCTGAAAAAACCGATACAAAGCGGAAAATTGTAACCACCTTCCGGGTCCGCTCCCGAAAGACTTGATTTTGCCATTAAGGTCGGGGGGGATTTCTTCCAACTCTCCATTGGCTTTCAGTTGAAACATAGGTTTCCCATTCCCAAAAGCGACTTGTAACACATTGCCTGCAAAGTCGTTATCACACGCCCCATAAAATACAATGTCCGGTTTATAGAGCGGCGAAAGTTGCTCCATGCGTAGGAAGACCTGGTCGGTCGAATATCCCTGGACTCCTGCATTGATGACTTCTGCGTTAATGCCTTTCTTGCGAAGGAAAGCTTCTAATTGAGCGCTCACTATTTTGTCTTGGGGAACTCTACGGCCCACCACTGTAGAATCACCGAATATCATGATACGAAGGACGCCCTCTTGCTTGTTACGCTGGGTAGTAAGAGGTGTCAGACCATCTTCATTCGTCTGGAACCGCACGGTCCAGCCGAACTCTGTGAGCGTCGTTACATCAAGCCATGGCTTCTGGACCCATCCCAGGCGTTTGTCAACCATCCAGTCCGCAGCTGCGTCCTTAAACTCCCAAAGGTAGACAGGGACGAATAACCGAATAGTGACTTCACTCACTAAGATAGTTGTTGACAGGGACAATGCAACCGTGAGAGAGGCAAAGAAAAGATATTTCAACCGCTGCATGGTTATACAGCTAGCCGATGGAGGGCCGCAGCCGGAATTCGACATTCATAATTCATAACGTTTAACTACAACGGGAGGTCAGAAATGATTTTCTTTCTGAGACGCCATAAAAATTTCTGTGTGCGCCAACTGACAGGAATCCGGAAGCGGAGTGCTTCGGGCAGATGGCAAAAAGCACTGAACCACGCGTGGATCCATGTCCAAAAACGTCCTGCACGAAGCTGTTGAAAAAGGCTTTTGTACCACTTTGAGAAAAGACTGAGAGGAACGAGATACCAAGGATACCGCATCATCACACAGAGGATTTGATCCCTGAGCTCATGAAACTTCCGGTTTTGATCTAAGCGGCCCGGCATCGCGCGTTCGTGATACATTCTGACCTTCTCGAGGCGTTTCACAGGCCGTCCGAGCTCCCAAAGGCGGGTACATATGTAAGTTTCGCCCGCATCGATAAAAAAAAGGCCCGGATAATAACCGACCCACTCGGTATAGACCTGCCTCGGAACCATCGTGAATCCAGTCGTGAAGACTTCGATATAACGATCAGACCCATAAATCGGTGTTTCATAAGGTCCTTCGAGATTGCAGGTGACCGCACCCAGCCGAGGCTCTCTTTGAAATTCGGCCACGAGATGGGTGATCGCGTTATGATCTAAAAAGTAGGCATCATCATCGACGGTCATAATGTAATCGCCCGTCGTGTTGGCAATCGCGAGATTCAGAGCGGGAAAAAGTCCGATATTTTTGTGCGTCCGAATGACCTTGATATGAGGAAATGCCTGACTCATGGCCTCTTCCGTCCCATCTCCGCTCGGATTCACTACGACAACAATCTCCAGTTCGGGATAATCCTGTTCCACGCACGACTTGATACAACGAAGTGCCAAATCCCGTCTCGTGTAAGTCACGCAGACAATGGATGCTTTTGGAATCATAAAGGTTGGGGTTTTATCTTCTGAATCAGATTCTGAAGAGAAACAAATACTGTTGAGACATCGCCGTAATGGCGAATAGAAGGCCGATCGACATCGCGGACGACAACGAAATTCTCCCCTTTGAGATAAGCCAGGCGGAATGCCTTTAGGCCAGATGCATCAAATTCCGAGGCCGACCATTTGCATTCAACGACTATAGGAGCATTTCCTCTTTGAATCAAGACGAAGTCAATTTCGTGCCCTCGCTTGTCCCGCCAATAGCGAATGTCGCGAACTTGCAGCTCGGCATGAAGTTCGTTAAGCACAAAGTGTTCCCAAAGATAGTCCATAGCATAAAGTGCTACTAAATGAAATAGTATTATTGTTTAGTAGCAATCCAAAACCATGACTCTGAAATTTCAAATTCATTCCCGCTTCCGTAACACTCGAGCGGGTACTCCAACGGCAATCGCATTGTTCAGAATATCCTTTGCCACAACACTTCCCGCTCCCACGACAGCTCCTTTTCCAATATGGACTCCCGGCAAGATGACCACGTGAGCACACCGAGCCACATGTGGTTATTTCGTTGCTATCGTTAAGTAATGCAGCGGCCAATCGGGTTCATTCCAAAGGGCGACGCGGAAAAACCTCTTGGTATTTTTGGCAGTCAGCCACCCATGATACAAAGTAGTCTCGACCGTGAAACGATTTCCCCATCCGTTGATTTCAATCTTTCGAAACTTCCGAAAAAGTTGTCTCAGTCCCGCCTCCGTATAGCGGAAGTAATCTCCAGGAACAAAGTGGACTTGAATCAAGAAAGGCGTGATGCATATGCAAAGACCGTCCTTCTTCAAAACTCGCCAGATTTCATCCACAGCTAAATCGGGCCTAGGAACATGCTCCAGAACATTATCGATGACAACCGCATCATAGTTTTCATCTAGATAAGGTGCTAAATTTTGTATATCAACGTCGGGAAAATTGGCGGCAACTTCATAACTTGTTTTTTTTAAAATATTTTTGATAGCGCTGTTGGAACCGCCGAACTCGATTACTTTAAAAGAACGATCAAGAGATGGAAAATTAATTGCCAACCAACGTTCCAATTGTCGGTAGTTGACGTAGCGTGTAAAAAGGCATTCGGCCAGCTCGTTAGGAGCAAAAAAAATTGAATCTTTAAAAGCGCGAACGAGTTGATGCCAACGATGCCAAGTTCTTGATAGAAAATGGTGTGTCAATCTTGATAGAAAATGGCGTAGGGCGCAAATGTTTTTGGCAGGTTCGGTGTCGCGACGATGATCCTGAGAGCTCTTCAAAATTCTCCAAAATGCCATCAGTTTTCCTTTTACAACTGCGGGCAACGATTTACAACCGCCAATAGAAGTGAGGGAGCTTAAGAGCTCGAATGTTTCGAGTGTAAAGAGTTTAAGATAATCGCCGCCTTTTTTGCGTTTCAAAATTTGCGTCATTACATAGTGGCGATTCACTAGTTTCATTTCTGATAGCTCAGCCGCATTATCCTTATAATCCCCGCCTTGACTGTCGTGAAATATCCGGGCTGTGCGGGCGTTGGCAAGTCTCCATCGTCTACCAACCACCAAAGACAAAGCCACATCTTCCATCATCGAATACCCCGTAAAGTGATCTGAAAAGAGGGGGTTGGGCAAAGCCTCTCGTCGATAGAGAGAACAGGTAGTATGCAACCACTCCACGGGCACCACTTTAGGAAGATCAGGGCAGTCTTCAGGAAGAAGATTAAACGCCGGCCCAATACATTTGCCAGCATAACTCGCCTCTGCACGACCGTGCAAGAATTGGAAAAGCAGACGAGAGGCCAGACCTGGAGGTGAGTAACGCTGGTTTATAGTCATAGCACTAACACCGCCTAAACGGGAATCTGACTGCAAGGCCGACCAAAGTCTCATGAGACAATCTGGTTCAAAGATCACGTCATCGTCAATAAACCAAATGGTCTCCTGGGAAGCATACTGAATCGCTTGATTCCGTTGTGCTGCTGCTCCTACTTTTGCGGCATGATGATAAATAATTCTGGTTGCTAAGCCTGGAAATTTATTTTCACAGAGCTGCCTTGTTTCTTCGTTCGTGGAGGCGTCGACGACAACCATTTCAATGGGCTGTGCGGACTCGTGAGCGAGGCTATTCAACATTCGGCCAAGTGAGACACTTCGGTTACGGGTCGGGACGATGGCTGAGATCGGCAGTAAGGTGGACGCCGAGTTTAATTCAGCACGGCAGGGGCTCACAAATTTTCTGAATACCTCATTCATTAAGTCTCTTTGCTTTGTTGTACTTAATAAGGCGGATGCTCTCTCTTCGGCAAGGAAACCAAGTTTTTCGCGCATCTCTGGGTTTGACAATGCGGTACGTAAAAGTTCTGCTAATTTTTTTATATTTTTCTCAGGGAAAATCAGCCCGGCTTGCCCAACGAGTTCAGGTAATGCTCCACAATCCGATGCGATCACCAATCGCCCACAAGCCATGGCTTCTGGAACCACGCGACCGTATTGTTCCTTCCAATGGGGCATGGAGAGGGAGGGAACCACCACAATGTCAGCGGCATTCATATAAGCGGGAATTTCGCCGTGTTTGGCATCAAAGTAAACAATGCGGGAACTAAGCTCCTTTTCTTCGATGAGCCTCTCTAATTTTTTTTTGTAAGAACTAGCGTAAGCGTCAAATCGATCCAACAAGAGCCGCCAGGGCAATTCCTTAATTTGAGCCAATGCTTCAATGAGAAGGTGGGCCCCTTTTTCGGGGGTGATCCTTCCAAAGTAAGCAACGGTAGTTTCTCTTAACCGAAGCCGATCACGAATTGCTTTCCTTAGAATTTCGTTACGAGAAAACAGATCAGGATCATATCCAAGAGGAATCTTAGAAACTCTCCCTCGATACCCAAGCGCACTGATGACGCTCTCACTATCTTTGCTCAAAACAAAAATGTGTTCGATATGGGAATTAGCAAGTCGGGATAGAAAAGAGCTTACCGGGTCAGGGGATCAGTTGTCATAGGCCTGACAGAATAATTTTGAATGGTGACGTTTAGCCCAATAAC
>JAHFAC010000177.1 GCA_023250755.1 Bacteriovoracaceae bacterium
ATCTGTGGGAGGTGGGACTAAGAGTTCAAATGCGTTGTCAATTTTTTCCATGGGGGGGACTCGGTCAATCGATACGATTTTTTTATCGATATTGACTGGACTCAAATTCAGGGAGGAGGATGTGATTTGAGCTGGAAACTCCGTTCCTGCTTTAGTGAGAATCCCATGTTCATGGTCATATTGGCGTCTTTTTTCGGGATTGGACAAAATTTGATATGCCTCTTCAATTCGCTTTAAAATTTCTTCGGTTTCTTCTTTATTGAAAAGAGTATAGAGGGCAACACTTTCTTTGCGGTATGCTGATTTTGCTCTCATATAGGCTGCGCGGACCTCTTGCGGTGAGGTGTCTGGAGAGACTTCCAGTAAATCATAGTAGGTGGTTGCTTGTTCTAAAGTCATAGGTGATATTTCACTGCCTTATTACCAAACTATAGAAAAGATATAGAACCGGGTGAATGCTGTTTGATGAGCTGTTGGGTGATCTTTTCTAAATTCAAAGCTAATTTAGAGTGTGGAAACTCAAGCATGAGGGGTCTCTTTCTCCTTACCGCCTGCCAGGCGGCAGGATCATAATCCAGATAGCCGACGTATTGTATTTCAATTCCGAAATACCTCTTGCAAACTGTTTTCACTGAAGATCCAATATCGATATCGGCCTGCGTTCGGGCTTGATTGACGATGAGGCGAGGTTGAAATTTGGTTATTTCAAGCTTTAGCCTCATCGCGATTTCTGGATCCAATCGGTTTGCTTCTCGAAAAAGGTCTGACGGCGTACGGATTCCCATTGAATTTTTTGCATCTGATGCTGCTTCGATCAAAGGGTGTATTTTTGCGAGGTGAGGATTCATTTTGAGCCTTCGATAATAAGCCCCTTTAATGAAGCGGTATGCATTTTCAATTGAAGTAGGCTCGGGCAGCAAGGCAATCAATCCAGTGTCGCTCATGATGAAAAAATCGAGTGTATTGAAATTTGTACCTGCGCCAAGATCAAGAACAACGTAATCAGCATCAAGTAATTTAAGGTTTTGTACGAGCCTTTCTTTCTCAGTGGAGGAAAGGCTGACGATGTCCATTGAGTCCTGTGCACCGCTAATCATGCTGAGGTGCGGGATTCCAGTGGGCACAACACATTGGTTCAGTGAAGGAGAGCGTTCTTTAATGAAATCACTTAGTGTTTGTTGTGGAAGATCAATTCCCAGCGCGGTGTGGAGGTTTGCTCCGCCTAGGTCAAGGTCGATCGTGATGACTTCGTTGCCCAAGCGCGAAAGTGAGATCGCAAGGTTGGAGGCGATTAGGCTTTTGCCCACGCCGCCTTTGCCTCCTCCAACAGCCCACACCTGCTTTACACGAGATTGATTATTTTTGGAAAAAGGTGAAAAGAACTCAGGTGGCTGAGAGCCTGACGCTGAATAAAAACCACTCTCCATAAGTTGAATTAAACCGCCTTAAGAACTAGAATTTAACTTACAACTCTGAGTGTCAAGGCCATTCCATCAGCGTGAATTGAAATAATATAATGCGCGTAGTCTATTACGCAGAATAAATATGCTTTGCGTAATAGACTACTCTAATAGGGGATAAAAATACTGCGATATTGTATAATTAACGTTATGCGTTAATTGTTTTGATTCTAACTGCTTGAAATAACTAATTATAATAGCTCACATAAACTCGCATAAAATTGAATCAAAGGGTGAGTTATGAATCAAAACTGGCACTCTCGTTGCTTAATCTTAAGTATTAACATCCTTATTGATGCCCCGCGTTTTGTTGAGTGGAGATGAGTTATGAAAAGAGTAGCTGAAATTAAATTCTCTCAAATTCTTTCGATGGCTACGCCTATTCGTCTCCATCTCAGAAGTGATCTTCATCTTGCTCGTAAAATCTGGCACCTGGGAATGGGATTGGTCATTGTGATGCTTTATCTTGCGGGTGTTTCGAGAAGTGCGGCTGTTGTGATTTTAGGAAGTTTTCTTGGATTCGATTTACTGATGGAAACCATGCGTCTTCGAGTTTCTGCAATAAATGATCGGATTCTTCGTCTGTGGGGCCCGATCATGAGAGCAAATGAATTAACCCGCATGAGTGGAATTCCTTATTATTTGGCTGCCACTGTCCTAGCAATTGGAATTTTTCCGAAGCCAATTGCTGTTTTAAGTATTTTGTACCTTGCCTGCGGTGATCCTATCGCATCTTTCTTTGGTGTTCTCTATGGTCAGCACAGCATCCGTTTTTCCAATGGTAAATCATTTGTTGGTACTTTAGCGGGCATTTTGTCTTGTGCGTTAGTGACTTTCTTATTTTTGAATACATTAAATGATTTTCCCAAGAGCGCCATTTTTACCCTTACTTTAGTAGGTGGGATTTCGGGCGGGCTTGCAGAACTTTTGCCGCTCGAGGTGGATGATAATTTTTCTATTCCGATGGTTGCTGGCTTTCTTCTTTGGCTCGCCTTTATACTCATGGGGATTTAAGCCAAAACGATTTCTTAATTGAAATGATTGACTATATAGATTTTACACATCTGTCTAAAATTTAAACTATTTTAAAAACCATTTAACTAAAAATTTTCAATACTTTTCGTATCATTAGTTGCGAATAAGTTGGTATGTCCTTTGCTCATGCTGGAGACCGGACGGAGTGTCCGATGCGGATCAATAGTAAAATTAGCTCATTATCGCGGACTTGGTTTTTGGCAAGTTGCTTATCGGGTCTTTTTGCTTGGGCTTCTTGGGCTGTTCCCGATCTTAAGCCCGAATGGGCACAGTCCGTCACAAACCAAAGAATTAATGGGTCGTTTCTGATGGATTTGAATCCCGAAGTAGCAGGTATTCCGACGGGTCCTTTTGGCTTGCCTCAACAAATTATGGATCCTGATTATGGTCTTGCCAAGCGGCGGGAGTTTGAAGATCTAACTCGAAGTTATCAGATTAGAAAACAATATGACTTGCTTCGACCAGAGGAAGAGCGAGCCCATTATGAGGAACTTTCCCGGTTTTCGAAGTCAGCTATCCAGGACGTGGGGAATTTTCAGCTCAGGAGAAAAATGGATCGGGCAAAAAATGCCGCTAAGAATTTGGCTTTAAATGATCCTCTCCTTCAGAAGTTAAAAAAGCCTGCAGCGGTTGTTGCTGCTGTAGCAGCGCTTTATACGGGAGCCGAGTTTAAATTTAACTTGACTCATGAGATGGAACTCATGGCCAACCCCAACGTTCGAGAAAGAAAGGCGGCGCTTCACCTTATCAATCCCTATGTTGACACCTCAGTGGATTTTTTTGGAAAAGCGCCAGGAAGTCGAGATCCTTATGCTTCTATTCCCGAAGATCCGGAGGCTCGCGAGGAACGTTACCGCTTTTCGCTTACGCGAGGATTGCCGATATTGGATATCTCTAGCCAAGTTTCATATGGCACGACCACCCGAAAAATGACGGCGAGCCTTAGTAAGCAATTGATGCAGAATCTTTCGTGCTCTGTCGATGCGTCTCGGAATATGGGTTATGAACCCGTTGAGGGTCGTAATGGCGAAGAAAATGTTCGGTTTGCTTACGGATTTAAGTTTTAGATTTTTCAGTCTAAATCAAATTCTACGATTGTAGCTCCTGCTCCGCCAAAGCCAACCCCACCGTCTCTGAAATTTTTAATGTAAGGAAGTTTTTTAAGGGTTTTGCGTGTTCCTTCGCGTAGGGCTCCGGAGCCCAATCCATGGATCACTGTGATTTCCTTTAGGCTGCCGCTTCGATAAGCCTGATCCAAATAGCGCTCTAGCTCACTCATGGCTTCATCCAGACGAACTCCTCGGAGGTCTAACTGCGAGGACGGCTGTGTCGGTTGATCCTGCTCGGACCTTGATGTGTTTGGCATTTTCTTGAATCCATGATCCTTTTGAATCCGATTAGCTTCCTCAGGGGACAGGGGTTCGAATTCATCTGGAGTCAGCGCTATTTGAAGATTTCCTGCTGAGATTTTGACTTTATTTTCCAAAATCTCAACGATTTTTCCAATACTTTTCCACTTTGGAATTCTCACTAAAGTGCCAATGGTGAATTGGGATTGGGTGGGTGAGGTTTCGGGCGTGGGGGTTTTCTTGGATTCAAGGGCCTTAGCCAATTCTGGGGCTTCTTCTTCTAGAGCGCTTTGGATTTTCGAAGCCGCTGATGTGAAAAGCTCATTGAGACTTCCTCGTGTGTGGTCAATGTCCTTTCTTGATTTCATCTCATCTAACAAGCGCACTTTTGAGCGAACCTCATCTTGAGCTTGCTCAAGAACACGTCGGAGTCGGTGTCGGGTCTTGTCCAACAGCTCATTGACTTGCATTTCTGTTCGCTCTGTCCAATTTTTTTTAAGTTTTTCAGCCTCTTCAAGGATACGGGTCGCTTCTTTTTTGGCCTGTGTCACGAGCTGGGTGTCATTTTCTAATTTTGAGAGTAGGCGCTCGAACTCGAGATGTCCTCGGCTTAAATAGGTTCTAGCGAGCGAGAGAAGTTCTTCGGGCATTCCTAGTCGAGCGGCAGTTTCGAGTGCTCTTGATCGCCCAGGGATTCCGAGTATTAGGCGGTAAGTGGGTTGACGGGAGGATTCATCAAAGGCTGTGCTGGCATTGAGGATGCGAGGATCTGAGCTGGCGAGTGCCTTCAGGTGGGGATCATGAGTGGTTGCAACGATCATTGCCCCTTTTGTCATGACAGTTTCAAGAAAAGCCCGCCCTAATGCAGCGCCCTCTTCGGGATCGGTTGCAGTGTTTAATTCATCTATCAAGATCAGGCTGTTTGGAGTCATTTTCTTAAGGATCAGCTTCATTCGAGCGATATGTCCGGAAAAGCTAGAGAGATGGTGCTCAATGGATTGCGGATCTCCCAGGTCAGCGAAAATAAAATCAATGAAAGGAACGGTGGGCTGATCTGAAGCGGGAATGAGAAATCCTGTTCTTCCGCAAATACAGGCAATGCCTAAGGTTTTGAGAAATACGGTTTTTCC
>JAHFAC010000178.1 GCA_023250755.1 Bacteriovoracaceae bacterium
CACTAAAATCTCTAATCGAGTTCGCCTTGAGTTTGATATTCCCAGCCGAGGATTGCTTGGGATCAGATCTCGATACATGACTACCACCCGCGGCGAGGGGCTTTTTAGTACTTTATTTTTAGATTATGGCCCCCATAAAGGAGATGTCCCCCATCGTTCCGGGGGCGCACTCGTGGCCGATCGAATCGGCCAAACTGTCGAATATGGCCTCCTCGGCCTCGAGGACCGTGGCATTTTCTTTCTTGGACCAGGGCTGCCTGTTTATGAAGGAATGATCATCGGTGAACATAACAAAGAAAATGACCTCAACGTCAATCCCTGTAAGGAAAAGAAACTGACGAATATCCGCGCCGCTCACGCTGAATTTTTAGTCACCCTCTCTGGAATACGCAATCTCTCCCTCGAAGAGAGCATTGAGTGGATTGATGAAGACGAATGGATCGAAGTCACCCCTAAGTCCATTCGCCTGAGAAAAAAAATCCTCCCGCAAAACTTGAGAAGCGTAAAACGAGAGGAAAGGATTACCTAGAGCCGGTTACCGGCTCCTAAACAGCGCCCTCTAAAACACCCAAAATGGCTTGAGCATTGGCGCGAGTGCGATTGTCCTCTGCAAGCTTTCGCTCTGCCCGAAGCTTTTCAGTTAAACGGCTAATCACATCATTGGCATCCAACCGTCCCCGATAGGTGATGAGAGAAGTTGCAGCAGCCACTCGCTCCTTTTGAGTAAATTTATCTCTTTCTCCAACCGTATCTCCCAATATTCCTAAAATAGCGGTTTCGAAATCCAATTGAATCCCGTCAACCTTGCCAAAGAAAAAATCGATCCCCTTATGCCTGGTTAAGGTCGATAAAACCAACTCTCTGAGCCGTGGAAGTCCGGATGCCGTATTTTTCGCGACGCTTCCGACTACCGAATCCACTTTTTTCTTCACAGCATCTTTCAGTTGTTCTGCAGTGTCTTTTGTGAGCGATTGAACATAAGGTGTTTTCAAAATCGACTCGCCTGATTTTCTTGCGACATCCTGAAGAGCCGCTTTTACCCCATCGGGCAACTCAAACAGACCCAAGGTCTTTTGAACCCCCGCAAAGGCGCGCTCACGCATTTCTCTTTCAGAGTAATCAGCGGGCAAAACTCCCTCTTGAAACTGAAGGAGAGACTTCACATTCGTTCTGACAACACGTGAGAAACTTGCTTTTCCTGTGAGAAGGTAAAATCTGATCGATCCCTCCAAACTCTTCACTAAGCGAGATTCGAGAGCAGACAAATCCTCCGCGCTTTTCACTACTTGCAATGCCTCATCGGCAAGGACATGGCTCACTCCATTAAAAAGCGCTTGAGACAGGCTGATATCACCGGCCAAGACAGGCTCCTGAATCCGCTTCCAAGCGGTAGTAATGGAGAGCGTCGGATCCTTTTCGATATCATATCGAATGCAAAGCGGATCAACGCCACCTGCCTCATTGTCCGCCTCTTCATCATTACAGACAGGCATCACAGCTGAGCCATTGAGGTCCTTCATCCGGTTATAGATTGCGCTGAGAGCCTGTCGATCATACTCGAGCTCTGGCCCATCCGCCGATTGCACCGCACTAAATGCCCCTCGCTCGATTTCAAAATCGTTGTAATCCATAATAGAAGCAGAAAAATTCGTTTTAGGCTGAGTGCGATCAAAACTAAGCGAACCCTTGAAATTATGAGCGAGTCCCAAAGCATGCCCTACTTCGTGAAAGAGGGTTCCCTTCAGCAATTCTTTTCCAAATTCCTTAACCTCATCGGCACCCACACGGCCTGACTGGATGAGCGAGGCTGCAGAGCGCAAATTCCTCAAACAGCTCAATCGACCTAACTTGGACGAGGGCGAAAGCGACTCCACTGGATCCGAGTACTGCCCGTTTTCCCAATAACTAGTTCCAATCGTAACCCATGCCGCAGGCATGTAAATGAGGCTATGACTTTGTTTGCCGGTCATGGGATCAGAGGCCTGACTCTCATATGCTGCTCCAGCAATTAAACGACTGTCCCAGTTGATAATGTTGTAGCGGGGATCGCCCAGATAAATTCCATCCGGGAGCCTTCCCAAAAATCGGACGACTTCGCGCTCGATCCCATTGAATTTTTTGAAGTAACGATTCCATCCCTCAACAGCCAAACGAACGGGTTCAAGGTATTCATCTGGAATAGTGGAGGTGACATACCAATCAATCGTGCCGGCGATTGCACCGGGCGCCCCTCGTTTTCCATCGTTGCGTGGACTCAGGTCAAAATGCTGGGCAAAGGTGAGTTTCTTCTCCCCTTGAAAAATAGTCTCGCCCTTTAAAAATCTAAACCTCGCTGCCGGACCCTCTTGTGCACCCACAGGGTCTTCGGGGTCCATTTCAAACTTTTCGAACTGAGCCCCAGGAGCTAAAGCCGAACTTGGCATAATGGACTCCATAAATTCGGCAATGGTCCCATCCGCCGTCAAGATGCTAGTCTGTTGGAGAATCAGCTGATCTTGCGCCACGTACTCGAACGAGCGAATCCACGAATCACGAGCAGACTCACTCGCCCCGCCTAAGGCGGTAAAAAGCAGGCTTAAATAAACTCCCGCATCACCCGTCGTAATTTTTAGCGTATTGGGAGAGTCCTCTAAAATTTTAAATCGGCTAAGAAGTTGCTCGGGATGATTGACCTCACTCGGATAGAGTCTCTTGTTGTCAGCCACAAGCTGCAGCTCATCCCCTACAATGCGGAATTTTGCTGGAATATGCCCTAGAGCGAGGCTTTGAAAGTAGAGATCAAAATTCTTATAATAAAGGGACGAATACTGCAAATCTGATCCATAGAGAAACTCTTGAGAGAGAAGAGTCTCTTTATTCACAACTGCCGTCACTTGAATTGAAGGAGCTGTCATCATCACCTTGGGATCGGGTGCGGTCGGATCGATCTTTGGCTTTTCATCTCCGCTCGAAGTGCGAAGATCTTGAATAAGCGCTCCGGGATTTGCCACTCCCGAAAGCCGCCCTGAACATCCCGAAACGACACCAGCGACTAAAATCAAACCGGTAAAAATTACATTCAATTTCATTTGCAGAAATCCCCCACTCGATGTTTTTCGCATAGATCGCTCCCCTGGACCAGCCACAGTGCAGTTTTTGTACCATTCGCTTACAGGTTACTACAACCTATCTCACCGGCTTTAACTTGAAAACACGGACCGCATTGTCGTGAAAAACGGCTTTCCAATGTTCCTTGGGAATCGCCCTCTTGAAGGCCTCTGCGTAGGACGCAATGTTATTGAGAGGCCAATCGCTGCCAAACATGAGTTTAGAAGGATCTTCTAAGTATCCAAAAATCCATGCGAGCGGACGGATTAGATAGGTGTCCACGTCTTCTTTCGGAAGTTTTGCCATGTCGCCAATCAAAAGCGCCGATCCATCCAAATAGACGTTTGGATTTTTGTAAGCGACTTCGGCGGCGGACTCAATCCAGGGATTTCCGCAATGAGCGATCACAAGGCGAACTTTGGGGTGATCCACAGCGACTTCGTCAATGGTGAGCGGATCTGAGTATTTGAGTTTACCCTCGGTAGAATAAGTATCTCCCGTGTGAAAAACGACGGGCACATCGTATTTTTCAGCCAACTGATAGGCTGGCTCGTAGTTTTTATCGTAAGCAAATTGGTGCACATATCCGAGGTAGATCTTGATGCAACCGTATTTTCCAGATTTGAGGCCTGCCTCGACTTCTTTAACATTTACCTTTCTATCTAATCCCGCACAATGCATCACGCCGTGACTTCGAAGATCCACATAGCCCTCGCCAGTGGGTGAGGTATGTGAAATAGCCCCAACCACATGGGCATCTTGCATCTCTTGCAAGTATTGCTTGAGAGTCATCGATATCTTCGTCGTTCGTTCTGCCTCTCCTGTAAATCTCGTATGAGTATGAGCATCAATAATGGCGAGCGGACCGCCTTCTCCGGGGTCGTTTGATGAAGATTTACTGGGATTTGTGCTGCAGCCGATTGACCCGAGGGAAAGGAGAAACGCATTTATGAGAAGCAATACGGTAGTTCCCTTAATCATAGTTTCTCTTACTTGATGGATCTCGGTAACTCAACACTTAAGACAAATCTTTCGCCATCATCCGACTAGTGGTCCGATAACCTAACTTCTCATACATCTGAAGGGCCACGTCATTATGACCAAAAACATGCAATCCAATTCGATTTATACCTAGCCGTCTCACCTCTTGCTCAAAGAGATGCATTGCCTTCTTGCCATATCCCTTCATTCTCCACTCAGGCTCAATGAAAATGTCGTAAAGAAAAGCGGACTTCAGACCTGCACGTTCTCGCGTACAAAACCACAAATATCCCACCCGCTTATGAGAGTGATCGACGAGTTTAAACAAAAACTGCTCAGGTGTATCCAAACCCTTTAGCAAGAGAGATTGAAACTGTTCTGCCGCAATACGATAGGTCTCTTCTTTTATTTTAGGCGTTTCAGGTATTTTAGGCATTTCAGGCGATAGGCTTTCCGCCCTCATTTTTTCATCTCGATAGCTAGAGATTGAAAACGTTTTGAATTCTTCAAATTCGCTGGGGTTGAGTTTAATTAAAGTGAGCATAGGTTCTCTGACTTTGATATTTAGCAGAAATTACTACAGTGTCCTAGAGCGAAGATGTAAGTAAAAGGAAACGTATTACCGACTATCCAAACTCCTTTGAGCGAGATGACAAGTGTATCCAGGAGTGAATCAGAAAAGATCTCCCAGCCATCAAAAAAAAGCCCTAAAAATGAATGCCATTCTAGTTTTTGTGGGCGAGTCCGCGCCCCAACTATCGCCTGCAGTGAAGAAGACCTAGTCTCCAAGGGGAGATGTTCCAGTCCTGCGAGAACCAAAACCAGGTCCTACAAAAAAATATCAGCCATTGATGGCTTGGCCGTTTCCACACCCCTCGAACAT
>JAHFAC010000179.1 GCA_023250755.1 Bacteriovoracaceae bacterium
AAACCACTTTACGTCCATCCAGCAGAAAAAAATAAATACTGAGAACCATGATCGCAAACGCCATGGCCAATACGGGAAGCTGAGACACGAAGCTCCCTAAAAAATCAGCTAGCTTCAAGCCAATGGTCCTGGCAAAATCTTGAATCGTCGAAATCAAATCATCTGCTGAAATCGGAAGCCAATGAGTCACTCTCACGATCAGCTGCTGAGTGGCTTTCGAGCCTAGCAGAGAATCCACTACACCCCCATTCACTACCGCTGGGGCATCCTTCCAGGCTTTGAGTTGTCCAAAGCCGGCCTTAGCCCCCACAAAGATCAGAAAAGACGCCGGTAAAAGAAAAACCAGCGTCATCCCCAAGGTCAGGAGTCCAGAAGCAACTGCCGATGGAATTTTTCGCCGCTCAAGCACCGCCATCCAAGGAAAGAAAAGCACCGCCAGTACCGCACCCATCGCGACCGGCTGGATCAGGGGCGCAGTCACATAAACAAAGAGCGCTAGAATGACGAGAGTGAAAAGATTTCGAGCCATGAACGAACACCCTACAACAAGCAAGATTGTCACGCAACGGGCAGCATGCTAGTCCTAATAGAGAAATGGCTTCAAATCCCTTGTTCTTGTTTTTTTGGATCATATTCGCGTTAGGAATTCTATTGGCTCTTACTCTGGCATTTCAATGGCTCGGAAACCGCCTCACGCGGCATTTCTTGGACATTCAAGAGCGTTTAGAACGCACCCTCTCCCAAAACCGCCAAGAGCTTCAAAACGGGCTCATTAAAAGCACACAGGCACTGGAACTGAAGTTTCAGTCCCTCGAACACCAAGTAGGAATGAGACTGGAGACCATCGGAAAAAGTGTTGAATCCAAATTAAACGAGAATTTGAAAGAGGGCTTTAAGCACTTTGAGAAAGTGCAGCAACACCTTCAGGCTGCCGAGCTAAAACTGGCTTCGCTCAACACAGTGGGGCAATCGATTGCAGATCTCAACAGCCTGCTCAAGCTGCCCCACCTGCGCGGGGGTTTTGGCGAAGCAGCGCTCGAGAGATTATTGAGTGATTTTTTGCCGGTAGGGTCTTTTGAACTTCAGTACGCCATTGATCCTCAATCGACCGAACGAGTGGACGCCATAGTCAGATTAGCCACGCAAATCCTGCCCATTGATAGTAAATTCCCAAGAGAACAAGTTCTGCCTCTTTTTGATACGCAAGATCAAGAAGGACTCAAGCAAGCGCGCAAAATTTTATCCGACGTCATTCGAACTCAGGCTAAGTCCATTGCAAAGAAATACATTCGACCCGAGCATGGGACCACCGATATGGCTTTGCTTTTTCTCCCCAGCGAGACCCTTTATTTCGAAGTGACCCGAGACGGAAAACTCTTTGAAGATCTTTCAAAACTTCGAGTTCATCCGGTCTCCCCGAATACTCTCGCCATCGGTTTGCGCTCAGTCACGCTGGCCCAGGATTATTACAATTTAGCTCGTGGCGTAGAAAAAACCATTGAAGACGTCAAGAAAGCCCGCCGGCACTTTGAGCATTTTGAACGAAAATTTGAAGAAATCGGAAAAGGCCTTCGCAAAGCTCAAGAGGCTTTTGAAACCGCAAACACCCATCTTGGACACTACGAGGCCAGTGTCTATCGGCTCACGGGAGTGACGGAGGAGCCCCTTCCTCAAATCGAAAAAACACAGACTGCTTTGGGAGATACAATATAATAAAAAATTTCTACCTGGACATATAATTAAAATGGGGGTATTTTTATTTAAATATGTCTAAAAATAAGGGTATTTTAAGTCACTACCTTGAAAGAACAACCCTTGCAGATTTGTCTTTTTGGTTCAATCACAGTCCCAGAAAACCTCTGATCTTACGGGGAGCCAGACAGGTGGGAAAATCCACGCTGGTGCGAGCTTTTTGCCAAAGAAACAAACGGCGATTGATTGAAATCAATTTTGAACAACAATTTAAATTAAAACGCAGTTTCGAGTCTCTCAAGCCTGAGCAAATCCTCAAGGAGTTGGAATATCATTTTGAAAAAATCATTAACCCCGAAAGAGACCTTCTGTTTTTAGACGAGATTCAATCCGCCCCACAGGCAATCGTGTCTCTGAGGTATTTCTATGAACAAATGCCGACGCTTCCCATTCTGGCCGCTGGCTCTCTTTTGGATTTTACCTTAACCGAAGAAAAAATAGCGGTTCCCGTGGGCCGGATTGAATATGGATATATTAGGCCCTTCAGTTTCGAGGAGTTTTTACTTGCAAAAAATGAAAAACATCTCCTCAAACTTTTGCGGACCTATGAAATTCATGAGTCTTTTCCACAAACCGCCCATGAAAAATTATCCCAGATTTTGAGAGAGTATTTTTTTGTAGGAGGAATGCCAGAGGCAGTCCAAACTCATTTGAAATACAATGCAGTCAAGCATACATCCAATATCCATGCATCACTCATGAACACTTATCGGGATGATTTTGGTAAGTATGCAAAAGGAAAGGAGCTCTTAAGGATTCAGCGACTATTTGACCAGTTACCCGCCATGGTTGGTAGAAAAGTAAAATATTCTGAAATCTCCCGAGGGGACCAAGCCAAAGAAATCAGGGCCATCATCGACCTGCTCTGCCAAGCCCGAGTGATCCACAAAGTTCATCACAGTCACTCTTCGGGACTTCCACTTGCCTTTCAGTCCGATAATCATATTTATAAAATCTATTTCTTGGATATCGGCTTACTAAATCATCACTTAGGGCTAAATTGGAACACGCTCAACCAATCTGAATTGAGTCGATTTTTAACGCAAGGAATTCAATCTGAGCAATTTGTCTTTCAAAATTTATTTTTAGATGATTTTAAAATGGATCAAGAAATTTATTACTGGCTCAGAGAGGGAAAATCCACCAATGCGGAGCTCGACTTTATCATCGCTTATGGAGAAAAGATCATCCCCATTGAAGTAAAATCCGGTAAGTCTGGATCACTTCGGTCATTGCATCAGTTTGTTCATGAAAAAGACTGCTCTTTTGCCGTAAGATTTGACCTAAATCTCCCTAGTCTCCAGAATATCCGCCACGATGTGGTTACCCCCCAGGGATCTGTCTCAATTTCATTTCAACTTCTTTCTTTGCCAATTTATTTTGTGGGCCAGTTAAAAAGATTTTTATCTCCACCGCTCCGCAATCTCTGAAAACAAATAGACCTGACTGATGCAACCCTTTTTAAAATCGCTGAGCAAGAGGCTTTCATTTTCGCCATGAGCGTTGGTGTAAGGGTCTTCGACTCCAATCAAGAGAGCCGGGGCGCCTCCCAATGCATCCGAAAAAGGTTGCACAAAGGGGATGCTCCCCCCCATTCCGATCTGATAGGGTTCTACACCGTAACCCGCTTTCATTGCGGCCTTCGCGGCCTCGAAAGCAGGACCGATGGGATTTGTAGCCCAGGGACCAGCACACGACTCGACCGTCAGCTTGATCTCTAATCCCCAGGGCACGTGCGCTTTTAAAAAATCCTCTAATTGTTTGAGAACTTTTTCGGCATTCATATCAGGAACCAGACGAATCGTAACTTTGGCCCAAGCGGCATCATTAATGATGTTTCCGGCCTGTTTTTTTGAGGACGCCTCGAAAGCATTCACCGTCAGGCTCGGAAATCTCCACAACTGTCCTAAAAGCGAAGGTCCCTCTCTCAAGAGTCGGGCACCTGGAACCATCCCGCTTTGCTTGCGAAAGTCCGCTTCGTTCACAGGAAGTTTTTTCATCTCCAGCTCTTCTTCTTTTCCGAGTGGTCGCACTTGCTCACGCACACCTGGTATAGCGATTCTGCCCTCGTCATCCACCAATGCAGCCAACATTTTAGTGAGTGCCATTGCAGGATCAGGCACGGGACCACCCCACATTCCTGAATGGACTGATTTCGTCAACGCACGCACTTCGACTCCAAGCCCAATCATTCCACGAAGGGCAATGGTCAGTGCGGGGATACCACAATCAAAATTTCCGGAATCGGTGAGCACCAGGACATCCGCATCCAACATGGAGCGATAGGTCTTCAAAAACTCAGCAAGATGAGCGCTGCCCGTCTCCTCTTCGCCCTCAATCACAACCTTGATGTTCACAGGGAGAGAACCCAGTGTCTCGAGATAAGACGAAATCGCAGCAGTATGAATGATAATCCCAGCCTTGTCGTCAGCCGTGCCACGACCATAGAGGCGCTCACCGCCAGGGCCTAAACGGGGGGTGGGCTCAAAGGGAGGACTCTGCCAAAGCTCAGTTCGCCCCGGAGGCTGAACATCGTGGTGGGCATAAAGAAGGAGAGTTGGTTTACCGGGAGCTTTGAGCCACTCCCCATAGGCATAGGGATGGGCTCCTGGGACCTCTAAAACCTGAACATTTTCTAAACCCGTTTTCTTCAAAAGTGCGGCCACTGCATGCACGCTTTTTCTCACTTCGGCTGGTTCAAACCCATCAAAACTCACACTGGGAATCCGAACCAGGCTTTTTAAATCTTCGAGGTGTCGGGAAAAATTTCGTTCACAGACTTCTGCAACCTGACGCATACTTAAACACTCCTCAGCTTTGAAACTTCAGTGCTACCCTATAGCTGATTTTTCGTCCTGACGCCACGCTCGATCTTGACAATCCCAGTAGGCCCAGAGAAGTTGGGTTGATGTCCTCACCCAGTCGTACCCGAATCAAACTCAATGCTTCTTTTTGGAAACACGGCTTTTGTGTTCCCTTTTCAGAAGATGTCGTCCCATCCAGCCTCTTTTTGAAACATCGACACTTTCTGATCATCGACGTTGAAACTCAGCGCCTGGTTCAAGAAGTGGGGGGATGGGATCATGTCGATAAATTGGGAATCTCTGTCGCTTGCGCCTACGATAGTAAGACCGATCAGTTTCTTTCTTACCAGGAAAAAGACCTGAAAAACCTGATCGAGCTCTGTGA
>JAHFAC010000180.1 GCA_023250755.1 Bacteriovoracaceae bacterium
CGGTACAAGACACGGCCGGAGTGATTGCGCCTCCGAGTGTTTTAGATCCAAGTTGCAAGCTCACGGGCGTTCAAACTTCAAAAATCCAAGGATTTCTTGGTAAGAGCAATTGCTTTATCGCGACGGCGGCGTACGGATCTGCGGATGCGGCGCCGGTAAGGATGCTCAGAGAGTTTAGGGACCGTGTTTTAGCCCGAGTGAAGCCCGGGAGGATGTTTGTGCGATGGTACTATCGCTGGTCCCCTCAGGCGGCGGATTGGTTGCTGGCTCACCCGCAATTCCGTATTCCAGTCTTAGTCGCATTGGTTCCGCTCGAGGTTTTTGCCTGGATGGTCCTTCATTCTTGGTTCACTGTGATTTTAGTGGGTGGATTTTGCAGCGCGATTTTATTTTTGAAGAGTCGTGCTCGAATAGGAGATCAGGCGTGAGCTTAAAAAGAGCCATCTGGATCGCAGCCGCTTTCGGATTTTTCTCCGCCCTTTCACAAGCGGGCGACGAAGTCCTCATCCAGAAGCCCAATCAACCTTACATTGATCAACTCAAGCAGAGCATGAGTGAAGAAGGGACGGCTCCGACTGAGAATCCCAACGGAACCCCTTTTATCGATTCGATAAAAAAGAAAATAAATGAAGAAGGGACAGCGGAGGGAACTCATGATTCGCTCGGATATTCAGAAGAGCTGAAACGTTCATTTAATGGAAAATCAGTAAAGCCCCAGGAGGGTTCTTTTACCGAGCAAGAGCGAATCAAGCTTGGCACCGGATCCCCTCAGGGCGGCGCCATTGCCGCAGTTCACGAAGGTCATTCTGCATTGGAGCAAAAAATCGAGGGCAAAATCAATGGTGCTTTCGGCTTTCGGATGGCGGCCAGCGCCGATCGGCAAATTACAGGGACTGGTGACGCTGTTGCCAACGGATTTACCAGTCTTTATGGAACAAAGTGGGTCCCTGATCTGAACTTTTTTTATGAGTATCAGCCCTTCCATAGCGAGTGGTTTGGGAATATCGGACTCGTTTTTAATTCAGGATTTTCGGTTCATGAGGGAAAAGGTTTTTTTCAGTTTCCATTGACGAATCCAAAGACGGGACAACTTTTTAATCAGCAGAGCCAAACCGAGTTTCACTTTATTACACTTCCTGTCATGCTTGGCCTCAAGTATCAGTTTAATCTTTTTCGAGTTTTGAGACCCTATGTCCAGGCGGGTCCGACACTGATTGGGTATATGGAAATTAGAAATGACAGCAAGGGGGGGAATCGGGGTAATTCGAGAGGGCTGCTTTTCAATGCTGGCGTTAATGTGCTTTTGGACTGGTTTTCACGGCAATTTGCGTGGGATATTTACCAGGATCTGGGCGTGAAGCATTCGTATTTGACGCTGGATTATTCTCGGCTTTCCACCTTGAATGGTGACGTCAGCTTTACCAACTCTGCTCTGAGTGCCGGCTTGTCCTATGAGTTTTGAAAGCATTGCATGTGGAAATTTGCGGCCCTGATTTCATATATCGGTACGGATTATTGCGGTTGGCAACGACAAAAGGGTTCTGCCGCTGCTGGGAAGCCAAGCATCCAAGCGACTATTGAAGGGGCCTTGCTCCAAATGGTGGGAGAGCCCGTCAGTGTGGTCGGCAGTGGGCGGACCGACTCGGGTGTGCATGCGGTGGGGCAGGTTGCTCATTTTACCCTAAAAGAAAAACACTGGGAGCCCCAGATTCTCCACAAGGGATTGAATTCAATTTTGCCTCAGGACATTCAAGTTCTGGCGGTTAAAGAAGTTCCTCTGGATTTTCACGCCCAACGGAGCGCTGAGCGTAAACAATACAGCTATTATTTTCAGCAGGGGCCTTGCGCACTTCCTCATTTGGAGCCTTTTTCGTGGTGGATTCGCAAGCGATTGGATCTTGAGGCGATGAGCGAGGCCCTGCAGGCCTTAAAAGGCGAGCATGACTTTAAGCCATTTCAGTCGGCAGGAGCGAAACCCGGTCCAACCGTGCGAAAGATTTTTGAAGCTGAGGTGATTCGACAGGCGATACAGTTTCCGGGTGGGGTCGGACGTGAGGGGGAGGGGCACGACGGTTTGGGCCTGGTTTGTGTTCGTCTCATTGGCTCGGGTTTTTTAAAGCAAATGGTCCGTGGCATTGCGGGGACTCTTCTCCAAATCGGAGAGGGGAGGAGGAGTCCAAGTGCGATTCGAGAGATTTTAGAGAGCGGACGGCGTACTGATGTAGGTCCCACTGCTCCAGGCCGGGCCCTATGGCTTGAACGAGTTTGGTACCGGGCTTAAATAATAGAGGTCTAATCTATTTTTCTCCTTTCATTCACTCCCGAGTTCCACTAGAACCGGACTCTTATGGAATTTACAGTTCAGGTGGAAAAGCCGTCCAAAATTGTTCGAAAATTGATGATTAAGGTCCCGTCTGCGACCGTAAACAAACGGATGGAACGGGGACTGGTTGAACTTCAAAAGACGGTTAAGCTCAAAGGCTTTCGTCCCGGCAATGTCCCCATCCAGCTGATTAAACAATACTATGGGCACGATGTCGAGCATCAGGTATTTCACGATTTGATCGACGAATCCTTTCGCCTGGCGGTTCGGGATCAAGAGTTAAAGACGGTCGGGAGTCCCAAGATCGAGACACCCAATCACAAGAAGGGCGAGGGTGCCCATGACCATGGCCTGAAACAAGGCGAAGATCTTACTTACACAGCGACGGTTGAAGTCCTGCCTGAGATTGAAGTCAAAGGCTACACCGGTCTTTCGCTCACTCGCGGCAAAGTTGAAGTGACGGATGAGCAGCTCGAGCAGGTGGTGAAGAATATTTTAGACTCCCGCGCTGAGCTGATCCCGGTTTCCGGGGGGCTTGTTGCAGCTGACGGAAGCGCATCCTCAAGACCTGCTCGCAAAGGGGATTACGTCGATATCAATTTTACGGGCGCCATCGAAACCGAAAAAGGTCGCGAAGAGCCAGCCGGAATGAAGGGAAATCGAGTGGTCGAAATCGGCTCAGAGAGCTTGATTGCGGGCTTCGAGGACCATCTGGTGGAGATGAGGTCAGGCGAAACGAAGACCTTTAAAATCCCATTCCCGAAAGATTACGACGCCAAAGAGTTTGCTGGCAAGGAAGCGGAGTTCACCGTAACGGTTAATGAGGTGAAAGAAAAAAAGCTGCCCACTTTAGATGACGAGTTCGCCAAGCAAGTGGGTTACGAAAGCGTTTTGGATTTACGACAAAAGGCGCGGGATCACCTGACACGCGAACAAACTCAAGACGTAGATCGAAAATTAAGAAGTGATTTGCTCCAGGTGTTAATCGACAAGAACTCATTTGAGGTTCCGGTGAGCTTGATCCAGGCTCAAACTCGAGCGTTGGCTCAGGATGTGGCGGGCAACCTCAAGAACGAAGGATTTTCTGAGGAGATGATTCAGGAGCTTTTGACCAAGGATCTCGACAATCTAAAAAAACGTGCTGAGACCCAAGTCCGAGCCAGCCTGATCCTCGAGGCGATCGCTAAAAAAGAAGAGATCGCCGTCTCTGCCGATGAAGGCCGTCGGGAGGATCTCGAGTTTAGGATGCGCGAGGATCGGACGGTGAAGTTCTTGCTCGAGAAGGCTAAGGTAAAGGGGGAGTAGGCCCCCCTTACTCGTTGATTTTATTGGGATTTAAGTTAGCTAATTAACTTGACTTAGCTAACAATATTAGCTATATTTTTTAAATGAAGAAGTATTCAATACATCAAGCCAAATCACAGTTATCAAAACTCATTCAGCAAGCGCTCAATGGGGAAGAGGTGATCATTGCCAACCGGGATAAGCCGCTTGTTAAACTCATATTAGTCCAGCAGCCAGACAAGAGTAAACTGTTTGGGATGTTTAAAGGTAAAATTTTCATGGCGAAAGATTTTAATGAAACACCCGTAGATTTTAAGGATTATATGTGAAGTATCTTTTGGATACTCAAGCTTTTCTGATGATTCTCAATCAAGATTTAGCGCTAAGTCCTAAAGTCAAAAGTGCAGTAATAAATTCAAAAGCAGAGTTTTTTATCAGTGTCGTAAGTTTCTGGGAAATGGCAATTAAAATCAGTATTGGCAAATTACAACTTAAAACCACTTTACAAGAGATCATTCAATCCTCAATTGCTTTGGGGGGTGTAACCATCCTTCCAATCTTTGTTGAACATGTTGTTGGATTGGATTCATTACCATTTCACCATCGTGATCCATTCGATCGACTTTTTCTCACGCAGGCAAAATATGAAGGGATGGCCATTGTTAGCGGAGATAGCGCTTTTGATCGATATGGAGTTGAAAGAATCTGGTGATTGCCAGATCTTAAAGGCAAATTAGGGCTGTGAGGCGATCTCTTCTCTCGCAATCACCAATCGCGAATTCGCGAGCGGGATTTGAGCGGTGCCGAGTGAGTCGATGCTCTTCTCGATCAATTGATCTGCAATCAAGTATTGGGCACCGTAATCGTCGATGAAGTAAACCAATTTGTAAGAAATCCAAGACTCAGTCGTTTCTGAAATCAAAACGAGGGGCGCCGGGGCCTTCTGGATTCCAGGGATGGATTTTGTAGCCTCAAGGAGCGCGGCTCTCACCGCGCTTGCTTTTTGGTCATGTGAAATCCGGAAAATTTGACTTCGAATGATGGGGTGCGCCCTTTGCGAAAAGTTAGACACTTCGGCCTGGGCCACGATCCGGTTGGGGATGGTGAGGAGCTCTTCTCCAAAGCCGATGAGGACGGTGGCGCGCCAGGAGATTTCAAGCACTTGACCCACCCATTTTTGCGTTCCATTTTGAATCTCGACCCAGTGGCCGATCTCATAGGGTTTGTCAAATTGCAGGGCCAGTCCGGCAAACAGGTTTCCGAGAGTATCTTGGACGGCCAGACCCAAGATGAGGGAGAGAATCGCAGAGGTGGCCAGGAGG
>JAHFAC010000181.1:0-3487 GCA_023250755.1 Bacteriovoracaceae bacterium
AGACTTAAAAAAGACAGAGCCTGTTCCGATTCATCAATTATCAACTGAGGACTCTGAAAAGAGGAAAGCGCATTACGATACTTTCAAGAAAATTCAATTTGAGCATGTTTCGTTTAAATATCCAAGTCGGAGCATGCCCGCTTTAGATGATCTGACCTTTCAGATCAAAAAAAACAGTTCCGTCGCTTTTGTCGGCCAGTCTGGGGCAGGAAAGACGACGTTGGTAGATATCCTGCTCTGTTTGCTTGAGCCGACGGCAGGGCGTCTATTGGCCGACGGCGAGGAGATTCAAAGAAACAAAATCCATTGGCAAAGTCGACTGGGGTATGTCCCACAGACCATTTACCTAACAGACGATACTTTAGAAAAAAATATCGCCCTCAGAGTACCTCTCTCTGCGATTTCATCTGAGCAAGTTTGGAAAGCATTAGAGTGGGTTCAGCTCAAAGAATTCGTAAAAGAACTTCCAGAAGGTTTAAATACGCTCGTTGGGGAGCGAGGAGTGCGACTTTCGGGAGGGCAGAGGCAACGTATCGGAATCGCTCGGGCGCTTTATCGAAATCCAGAAATTCTGGTTTTAGATGAGGCAACGTCAGCTCTCGATGCAACTACAGAGTATGAGATTATGAAGGAAATCTCAGCTTTGAAGGGCCAGAAAACGATGATTTTTATCTCTCATCGCCTGAGCACCGTGAAGAATTGCGATACGATTTATTTTATGAAGCACGGAAGGGTGCTCGAAGAGGGCACTTTTGGCGATTTGATCAATAAAAATCCTGAGTTTCAGAGAATGGCGAGTGAAATGGCGCTCCAATGAAATCCATTGCATCTCGCCGTGGGGATCAGATAAGACCGAGACCGAGGGAGAATCCATGACCCATTTGGCGATTATCGGAGCTGGACAGATTGGAAGCCGTCATTTACAGGCTCTTGCACAGTTAAATCGGCCTACTCAGATTCAACTCGTCGATCCTTCTCCGGAGTCTCTTGAGCGTGCTCGAGAGCGATTTGACCAGATCCAAGGCAACGGATTGGTGAAGCTGAAGGCTTTAACGGATCTCAGAGACTTGAGCAGTCCGATTGACTTGGCAATCATCGCTACGGCTGCAAATGTCCGTCGGAGCGTTATTGAACGGCTCCTTCATGAAAAATCAGTGAGCCATCTCATCCTCGAAAAAGTGGTATTTCAAAGTGAGTCGGATTTTCTAGCGGTAGCGGCGCTCCTGGTTCAAAAAAAAATCAAGGCCTGGGTAAACTGCCCGTTTCGAATGTGGCCTGGCTATCAGAAAATCGCAAGCCAGCAGCCTAAAAATCTCCAGTTTCATGTTTCAGGATCGCAGTGGGGATTGGCATGCAATTCGATTCACTACCTCGATGTCTTTTCATTTTTAACGAAGACAGTTCCGATGACTCTTTCCATTGAAAAACTCGATGAGGGATCCATCCCGAGCAAACGACAGGGCTTTATGGAGATGACCGGTACGCTTACGGGTGCCACTGAAAATGGCAGTTTTTCGCTGACTTCATGGAGAGAGGGGAGCGCTCCCGTGGTCGTTCATATGGCAACCGAGGAATTTCAATACACAGTACGTGAGGATTTGGGGCGCGCTTGGGTAGCCAAACGGGAGTTGTCGCCGCAGCTGTCTTGGGCGATTTGTGAAGAAGCGTTTCAGACGCCTTTTCAGAGCCAGCTCACTCATCTCGCGGTACAAGAGATCCTGGATCATGGCACTTCATCACTTCCTGATTATGCAGCTTCTTCTAAAATTCATACACCGCTTTTGCGAGCGATTTCTTCTCATCTGAAGGGAGTGCAGCCATGTCCAATCACATGAGTTCAACAGAGCTTTGTCTAGTCGGTGTTGGGCCGATGGCGATGGATTACGCTAAAGTCTTGAGAGCTTTAAAGCAACCCTTTACAGCCGTGGGCCGAGGAGAAAAAGCAGTACAGATTTTTGAAGCTAAGACTGGGATTATCGCGAGGAGCGGGGGGGTTCAGTCCTTCCTTTCTCATTTGTCTACGCCGCCCGAGCAAGCGATCGTTGCAGTCGGTGTGGAGCAATTAGCGCCGGTCACTGCTGCCCTGCTTGAAAAGGGAGTCCGACGGATCTTAGTTGAAAAACCTGCGGGTCTCACTCCAGGAGAGATTCGAGATCTTGCCGGGCTCACTGACGATCGGGACGCTGAAGTTTATGTCGCCTATAATCGTCGTTTTTATGGTTCCGTTCTTGAGGCTAAGCGCCTGATTGCTGAAGACGGGGGTCCAACATCATTTCATTTTGAATTTACGGAGTGGTCCCATTTGATCGAAAAACTCACTGATGAAGTGGTGAAGCGAGAGTGGTTTCTCGCAAATTCGACTCACGTCATAGATATGGCTTTTTTTCTGGGTGGAAAACCCAAGGAGATGGCGAGTTTTGCAACCGGCAGTCTGGAATGGCATCCTGCGGGGGCGCGATATACAGGGGCTGGGGTGGCATCGAGTGGGGCTCTTTTCTCCTATTGCGCGGATTGGCAGGCACCAGGACGATGGGGCGTGGAAATTATGACAAAAAAGCGCCGGTTTATTTTCAAACCCCTTGAAAAACTTCAGATGCAACTGATCGGAAGCGTGGCGGTTTCTGAACTGCCGCTCCCAGATCAACTGGATCAGGATTTTAAACCCGGCCTTTATCGCCAGACCGAAGCTTTTCTCAAAGGCGGCGCTTTAGGACTTCTCTCGATTTCTGAACACGTTTCGAACTTAGCGATCTATCAAAAAATGAATGAGAAAAGATGAGCAAAGGGTCATAGTGGCCGCTTAATTTGAACCCGAGAAATTAGGATAATAGAGGACGATCTTGCTTCCTTCGGATTCGAATTTGAAATCGACATGAACCAGTTTTTTTAGTTTTTCACGGACTTGGTCTTGAAGTTCTGGCTTTACGAAGAAAAGCATAAAGCCTCCACCCCCAGCCCCCAGCAGCTTGCCACCCGTGGCGCCAGCGGACAATCCGGCCTGATAGATTTCATCCAGTTCAGGGGTGGATACCGCGTCTGAAAGAGAGCGCTTATGTTGCCACGCTTCGTGTAAAAGCTTTCCGATCAGATCGATGGATGCATTGTCATTTTGCAGGATCGAGATCGCTTCGTTGACCATGGAACCCATTTTTCTCAATTCATGTTCACGGTTCTTGAAGTTATCAATCTTGGTTTTTGCGATCTGAGGGGCATTGCGCGAAAAACCAGTGAAGAACAGCATCAAATGTTTTTGAAATTCTGTTTTTCTTGCCTGCTTGAGGATCATGGGGGTGACAGAAAAGGTGTCATCATGGTGGAAGTCTATCTTATTGAGGTCTCCGAAGGCCGCGGCAATCTGATCTTGAGAACCGACGACTTCTCCAATGACATTTTGCTCAATATGGATCGCCTGCTTTGCCAGATCATGTTTTGAGATCAATGAACCCCTGAAGGCTTTGAATGCGTTGATCAATCCCACTGTGAACGA